>QKBP01000065.1 GCA_003246035.1 Desulfuromonadaceae bacterium
CGTCGGGACGGCCAGTCACGGCATCGGTACCGCGCGGATGCTCGAGATCGATCCACTCGCCGGGGCCGTTTCGGGCCTCGCCATTGGCCTGAACGGTCTCGTGACGGCCTTCATTCTCCCTCTGCTGATGTTGTTCTTTTCCTAACCGATCCTTTCTCCCAGGTCTGCCTCCCCCCCCCGAACACCCCGCGATTCCGTGGGGTGTTCGTTGTCTTTTCGCGAGAACTCCGCAGTCTTCGATAAGTTAAAAGTCGCTAACTATACGATAATTAAGAATTTCAAATGTATGGCGCGGACCTTGCATTTAACCGATTTAAATCTACGTAATAACAGTAAGTTGAGCGAATTCATCGGGATTATATTTTTTTCTTTAGTGTATTAAAGAAGTTTAATAGAGGGGCCTATGTTGATCTTTACCCGTGGACTTGGCAAGTCTGTCGATTGCTTGAAGCGTATGCGAATTCTGCTGTTAGGGTGGGGTCTTTTCCTGTTGTCGACGGCGACAGCTTCGGCCGCAACCACGACCACGGCGGGGACGGTTTCACTGGCACCACGTGACTCGGCGATCGTTGTGACGGCACCGTATTCGGGGGATGACACGGGGGGAAACAATACCCTCCTTGTCGAGTGGAGCACGGATAATTTTGTCTCGGATATCAACTCCGAGGCGCTCGACCATGCGACGAGTCCGTACCTCTACACGATCGAGGGCCTCGTCAACGGCACGATCTATCAGGTTCGGGTAACCTATAACGATGAGGACGGTGTTCTCGGGACATCCGTCCAGACGTTATCTCAGCGGGTTTACAATCCTGTTCTGCACAGCTCTTACGCGACAGGCTCCGATTACTGGTCGGGAAGCTGGGGGGTGTCCGGAGGGCAGTACGGTTCTTTTACCTGCGGCACCTGTCATGCACGCAATACGGGGAACATCAAGCGTGTGAGGGGAGACTGGTCGGAGGCCTCGCTTCCGTCTGTGCCGGCCAAGGCCGATGCCGCAGTCGTGTCATTTCTCGACAATCGCGACGGTACCGCGATGTACGCGTTGGACGATTCGACCAACCACGCTACGTCGAGTCGGATTTGCGAAGCCTGCCACACGTTAACCTCCCACCACCGCTACGACGAGACGTCCGGGAGCGGCGTCGATCATCACAGCACCAAGGATTGCACCGACTGTCACAAACACAGCCTGGGGTTCAAGCCTTCCTCCTGCAGCGGATGTCATGGCGGCGGGAGCAGCGGCACGATCGAAGACAGCTTCTGGCCGGACAGCATCGATCGTACGGTCGACACGGCTGGTTCGGCGGACGATGCGGGCGCTCACGCCGTGCATATGGCCGAGCTGTCCCAGAAGGTCTATGCGCTCGATCTCCAGGGGCTGCTTGACGACAGCGACTCGGCCAACAAGCAGACCACCCTGTGCGGATACTGCCACGCCACTCCCGGGGCGGATTCCGACCACACACTCAACGACAACGCCGAGGTCACGCAGGTTCGGATATTGTGGGATGGGAGCGTCGACGGCGACGCCGCCCTGAATTATGACTACATCGACACCGCGACCGCTACGTGCAGCAACGTCGCATGTCACAACCGCAAGACAACCGCCAGCTGGTACAGCGTGGGGAGCGGCTGCACGCTCTGTCACAGCGACGACAAGTCGAATGCCCAGGCCCTGGCCGACCCGGGCTCGGGACTTCACTTTGCCGACCCCGGGTTCCCCACGGTCGAAGGGCATGACGCTGCCTTTGGCGGTTCAGGACAGTATGGCTGTCTCGACTGTCACGCAGACCCCCCGACCGATGCGCACCTCAACGGCATCGGTAACACTCCGGCGACGGCAACCTTCAGCTTCGATGGGTCCGGCAAGACGATCAAGCTCGGAACGCTTGACGATGCGAGCGACGACACCTGCGCTGCGGCCTGTCACAGCGACAACAACGTCTGGTACCGCTTCTGGGACCCGGCGGCTTACGACGATACCGCCATCGATCCTACTCAGGCGTTGCCGGGACGTTGCGGTGTCTGCCATGGTCTGTTCGGGGCCTGGGCCGAAGGGACCAGCCACGCCGCCACGTGGCAGGGGAGTGCCTCGATCGCCGGCTCCTCGCACAACAGCCAGAACCCCAACGTCAAGCCGGGGGCGGACTGCGAGGACTGTCATGTCCACCCCTCGCGCAACGACCTGCACGAAAATGCCAAGATCACCCTCAACGACGATGCCGGCAGCGCGGTTGACCCGGTCGAAGACGCGCCCAATGAGCGGGTCTTCTGCCAGCCGTGCCACACCTCCGCCAACGCAGGCCTTCCGGGCGAGCAGGACAGCGAGGCCTTTGCCATTTCTCTGGCGTTCCCGGTCGAGCGAGTCGAAGGGGCCAACCTGCCGATCGGTTCCTGTTTCTCCGGGGCCGCGGGGTGCCACGGTGACAAGGAGAATCGCTGGTGGCCTGCGGCCGACCCGGAAGCCGACGGTCAACTCTTCGAAGGGACGGACCCGACTCCTCGGACCATTGGCGTGACCAACTACGGTTATCCGAACCGTTCCGGGGCGCACATCGAGCACAACATCACCATCGGCGAGCTGATCTGCGAAACCCGCACCGGCAGTCCCTGTACCGCCGACCCGAACGATGCGATCCAGGATCCCACCGATCAGGACTACAACAACACCTGCAGCTTCTGTCACCCGATGAGCGCCGACGAGTACGGGGTCCTGAGCGCTATCAGCCATCGTGACGGCGTGACCGATCTCTACGGCGGATGGCGCTACCCGGGTGCCGATGCCGCCGGCACCAATGTGGCCGGTGACCCGATCGCGGGGGCCTGGAGCCAGTACGAGCCGAACCTCGACGGCAACGGCTACATCTACCAGCTTGACGATCCGGCAAATCCCGGGACTACCTACCCGCTCGATGAGGACGGTACCTACCGCCAGTTCCTCTACGACTACAAGAGCAACTCAGCCCTCAATCATGGCACCTGCTCAAACGTCGCCTGCCACAGCAACGCGCCGTTCACACCGAACTGGTACGGCGACGAGCAGGCCCCGGCAGCCATCTCGGATCTTGCTGGCACCACGCACGATAACCGCGACGGGAACCATGTCGATGGGGAGACCGACATGCCGGGGACTGTGTTGTTGACCTGGACGGCTCCGGGCGACAACGGGGACCTCGACGGTACCGCTTATGAGTACGAGGTCTACTACAGCACCAGCGGCCCGATCACCGAGGCCAACGTGGCTTCGGCGACCAGGGCAGGGGGGGCTCCGACCGTTCTGCGCAGGGGGGAAGCCCAGGAGATGGTGGTCGATGGCCTTGACCCGGGAACCGCTTACCACTTCGCGGTGCGGACCAAGGACCAGCCCTTCTACGAAGATACCGACGGCGATGGCATCCACGAGACCTTCTTCCACGATGGCAACCTTTCACCGCTGGCGACCTATGGCCCGGTGTCAGCACATGTTGACGACGTGAAACCGGTATTCTGGGGCATCAACCAGGCGTATAGCCACGATTCGGGCGATAAGATCAATGTCTCCTGGGACTCGGCACGCGACCATACCCTGCCGATTATCTACCGCATCTACTACAGTACCTACTCGCTGAAGACCCACCTGGCGATGGGCGGGACCCTTCCCGAACCGACCGCGACGGCTTATGGCGGTGATTTTGATACCTTCCGTTACAAGGAATATGTTCCGGGAGATCCGGTGATTCCGCCTGAAGAGGTCACGAGTGAAGAGGATTACACGATCATGGTGAGGGTGACTAAGGGGATCGATTGCCAGATCGAAGGGCTCGAGAAAAACGTCCTCTACAACATCATGGTTAGAGCGGAAGACGGCACCGGGACGCCGCCCACAACCTACGGCAACGTGGATGAAAACAACGTCGTGACCATGGCTATGTCGACTGCCATGCCCGCTCAGGATACGGTCACCATGCTCTACCTTGCCGATGGTACGACCGGATTGACGAACCAGCTCGATCTTGCGGCACCCGACTGGTCTGTGACGGATGGTTCGACGACCGGAACCGTGACCTGGACATCACCGACACAGCTCGATGATGACCTGTTCGGCTCGACCGTTTCGCGTGCGGTCTGGCTGGACGGCATCAGCTTTGACCTTACGGTAACGAACGGCGACAAGCGATTAGCCCACTCGTTTAATCTCGAGTTCGGCTTTAACAACGGCGCCGAAGTTCCTCTGAGTACTTCCACTGTGTCCGTCGGGCGTCGGGCCTCGAGACTCATGAAAATTGGCTTGTCAGACGTTTCTTCCGAGATACCTGCCGATGCCAAGCTTTACGTCAAATTGATGCCTGCGGACACGTCTTTGACCTTTACTTGGGGGGCCGATACGACCAAGGGCCAGTTGCTGGTCAACTCGCAGGCAATCAACCACCCGCCCTCGGCGCCGACAGGGGTTACCCTGGTAGAAAATCCGGGCGGCTATGTCGACGTTACCTGGACCCCTTCCAACGACGGGACCCCGTCCGATGGTGGGCAACCGGTTCATTACGACGTCGTGGCTTCCTGCGATGGTGGTGCTCACTGGTGCTATATCATTGGTCTTAATCAGGACAATACGGCCGCGACCAATGGTGTTACCTGGGATACGGTCGGTAACGGCCTGACGAAAGGTACTTTCGACTGCGCAGTAAGGGTCGAGGCTTCCGATGGCTACCTTTACGAAACCGATGGGAGTGTTCCGAGCCCAGGCGGTGGCGTGTGGGAAAGCCATGTGAATAGCCCCGAGGTACCGATTACCATTGATAATATCCTCGACGATGAGGCGCCGGCGGCCGTGAAAATCAGCCATGTCGAGCCGCGTCCCAAGCAGGGGAGTGCCTATGTGCACTGGCTTGCTGTCGGTAATGACGGCTTGAACCATGGGACCCGCGCAGCCTACTACGATATCCGTTACCGGAAGGTTGCAGACGGCGACCTGGTTGCAAACTGGGATGATCTCGACGATAGCGATGGGACCGTGACGGTCAAGGTCGAAGGGGCGCCGGTTCCCGACTTCTCCGGCAACGCGGAAGAGTATGAGCTGGTGGATATGACCCCGGATACCGATTACCAGATTGGTATTGTCACCTGCGACGAGAGCGATAACTGTTCCGGCATCAGCAATGTCTACCCCATTACCAGCGGGCAGTACTATTGCGGTATCTGCCACTCGACGCCCCCCGACGAGCCGGACACCGGGGGTACGCATCGCCAGCACGGCTACACCCTCGAGGATTGCGCCAAGTGTCACGGCGACGGGACCAGTTCCGATGGCAACAACGTCATGGCCTATGACGGTCGCCATTACGACGGCGTGATCAACATCGGCTGGGCCAAGGACGGCAATGGCAACCGTGCGCCCCTGGTCGAGCTCGCCCCACATAGCGGCGGGTCGGGGGTCACGATTACCCAGAACAACGGCAGCGACGTGACCATCTACGAGGACCTGGATGGCGCCGGTGGTTTCAATGCCGCTGTCGCGTACGATTCCGATTACCCGCTGAATAACACCGACAGCGGCAGGTGCAGTAACTTTGGCCCGGCCAATGCCAACGGTTGTCATGGTCCGTTCGAGCCGAAGTGGGCGAGTGACAACGATGCCATCAAAACGGTACCGACCTGTGCGGACTGCCATGGCGATAAGAAGATGGTGGTCAATGATGATGCCGGGACGCAGGAAGGCCGCCTCACCGACCCGTACGGGAGGCAATGGGATCAGATTGATCATGATCAGGCCCCAATTGAGTACCCGGCCTCAAGTGGCAATTTCTACTACCCGCCGGAGCAGGAGCTGCTGGCGTCACCGCCGATTGACAACCATAATATCGGCGGCAAGGATACCCGCTATACCGGCGCGCATCTGCGTCACCTGAACGCCTCGTTCCGCTTTGCCAAGCAGGATTCCTGTAGGCTCTGTCATGAAAATACGATGATGCTCGGCCTGCACGCCAACGGCGAGGTGGATGTCCTGTTCGATGGAATTGCCGGTAATGACGAGACGGGGGCAGATATCGACCAGGAACATGAGACGGTAGATACCGTCGGTGCCACCTGCAGCAACCTCAACAACCTCTACTGCCACGACAGTGGCGCCAACTGGGCCGAGCCGGGCGCCAAGTGCAACAGCTGCCACGGTATGGGCGCCAAGACGTATGACACCGCCGGCGATGTGACGACGATCGGCCACGTCATGGGTGCCATGGGCGATGTGGTCGAGTGTACCTACTGCCATGTGCCGGGTCACCCGCAATCGCCGGATGGTATTACCCCCGGCGATCCGGAGACCCTGCTGATCAACAACAACTCTGCCGTCGGTATCAATTACCGCTCCGGTGGTATTCACCTCCGGAAGGTCTATCCCTGGGGCACCTATGACTCTCTGGCAGAAATTTGCTGGGGTTGCCATGACCAGAATCACGATGGCGACAACAACGATCCCGGTGATATCAGCGAGTGGGGAGTCAATGAAGGCACGGGCAGTAACTACAACTTCGGTCAGCTTGAAGGAACGTCGTCATGGGTTGGAACCTGGAATGGTACGTCGGGTTCAACGGCGATCTGGTCGAGCGGTTATGGTTTGACGCCTACCGACCCGTTCTATTACAAGCGCGGTTATATCCAGTCGACGCATACGACCGACCCGAGCGGCACCTCGAAGCTCACCTGGAATGCGGCCGCCGGACGTTACGATGAAACGCCGGATACGGTCGACAAGATCCGTTGCTCCAATTGCCACGACGTCCACGACAGCAACCTGGCCGAGGGCGATACCGTGAGCGGTCCTCCTTATCTGCGCGGGACCTGGAAGTCCAACCCGTACGAGGAAGACGGTGCGCCCTTTAACAAGACGTACGCTGAATCAGATTCACTTATAAAAGCGGTTCCTCGTGGGACGACGGCGTACAGGGAATTGGGAGGCTACTACATCGACCAGAACAACGTCGAGCCGGGTACCGGTAATACAACCCATGTAGCCGCTTCCTACCCGACCTCAGGCTGGACCCTGGAGTCCTCTGCCGGACTCTGTATCCGTTGTCATACCGATGATGTCGACAACATGGACCAGCGTGACGATGCTGAGCTAGACGGGTACGTCCTGTGGTTAGGTGGTAATGGCCACAGCAACTCGGCCATCGGTGGAAGTTTTGTTAACGCCGAGAATATTTTCGACTATACCCATGGACGTCCGGTAGCACAGACAGTCTTTAGTGATAATTCAAAACCAAGCAGTTGGCCCTGGGCTGCAAACATGGTTGCCGACATGGGTATGACGTCGCAAACCGAATACTCGATGGGGATGGGAACGCGTAGTAATGACACTGGAGCAAATATAATACCTGTGGTTGCCCAACTTGCGTACAATAAGTGTGACTGGGGTGCATCCGTTGACGCAGGTACCGAACCGGACCAGATGTACCATCAGTTCAGTTGCTCCAAGTGCCATAACCCGCATGCCTCGCGACTGCCGAAGCTGATGATCACCAACTGTCTGGATATCCGCCATAATACCTGGGACGATAACAAGTCTGGCATCCAGAATGCGTATACAAATACTGCGTTGCAAGCTGTGGATCGCAATATGCGCGCGGCCTATTTTGCTTCCGCGGCGAACTGCCACCGTTTCGATCCGGCACGTGGCGACACCAACAACGACAATGTTTATGACAATAGGACCTTGCGCGGCGGCTGGAACCGGGTCACCCCGTGGGTCAGGAAGAATGACGGGACCAACGCGGAACACAAAGGAACCACTGACCCCGCCTACGGTACCAGCAACTCCACCAGCCCCTGGACACACAGTGACTTCCCGACGGAGCCGAGCGGGTGGTAGTACAGTGATTCACAAAACTGAAGGCTTCCTGTCTAGGCAGGAGGAATGAAGGAGGGGGCGAAGACCGGGAGGCATCCCGGTCTTCGTTTTTTGGTTCACTCGATGGCGTCGAGACGAAGTGAATGGGCTCGGTTGAAGAAGAAGTCGGCCTGGTCCGGTTGGCCGTTGCGGGCATAGCTCTCGCCGAGTGCACGGAGGTTGGTGGATATTTCGAGGTTGTTCGAACCGAAGCCCGACAGTGGAAGATAAAGTTTCGGAGATTTGGCCGCGATCAGGGCTCGGGCATTCGCTTCCTGGAACGTCCCGAGCGTCGAACTCCCGAGGTTGTGGTGAGCCGAGTATTCGAGGAGCGGACGATCGTCCGTGTTGAGCACGGTGCCCTCGCTGAAGGTCTGCAACGACGTGCTTCCGTAGAGATAATGGCGGGCGAAGAGATCCCCGACGCGGTTAACGCCGATCGATGCCAGGGTGTTGCGGATATCGGGCCGGGTGAGGTTTTTGCGCATCGATCCGAGGTCGAAGTCGAGCTGCTTCTTGGAGGCCAGCAGGATCAGGTCCGACCCGGAATGGAAGGCCAGCACGTGGGGGAAGACCTGGCGGAGGGTGTTGCAGGCGATCCGCAGGTTCTCCGTGGTAATGTCGTAGAGTCCGATCCATTGGCTGAAAACCCCGTCTTCCTGTAAGCGACGTGCAGCAAGGTGATAGAACTCGAGGGTGAACAGGTTGGCGTTCCCCGACTGCCAGGGGTTGGAGGGTTCCGAGATGATCACGTCGTACAAATCTTCCCGGGCCAGGAGGTGGTTGCGACCGTCGTTGACGATGAGCATCAGCTTGGGGTCATCGAGGGCCTGTCCGTTATGGGCTGAAAAGTAGCGCTCCGCGGCGATCACTTCCGGGGATATCTCCACACAGTCGATGGTCCCCGCCGTATAGCCCGACAACCCTTTCAACGTGATCCCGGTTCCCAGGCCGATCACCAGGGTCTTTTCCGGGGATCCGTGCAACAGCATCGGCAGGTGCCCGATGAGGATCTGGGTGGCGGTATCGCTCCCTGTCCCGCCGTCGGTCTTGCCGTTCACGGTGAAGAAGCGATAACGTCCGTCAAGGCTCTCGTGAATGGCGACGGTGGTGTCGCGCCCCTCGATGGTTTCAAGGATGGTTTCGTTGGCAAGGACCGATTCGAGTCCTCCCATCGCCGCGTACTTCGGGGCGTAACAGTAGATCCCGCTGTTCATCAGCGCCGGGTTCCAGTTGCCGGGGAGAAGGGCCGCGATACAGGCGGCAGCTGCAAGGATTGCCGCGCGCACGCGGATGGGATGGCGGCTCAACGTCAGCATCAGGACCACGGCCAGCACCAGGTTGGAGAAGCCGAGCAGCCGGAAACTGTCCTGCAGGCCGAGGGCGGGAATCATGACGAACCCCGCCAGCAGGCTCCCCAAAACAGCGCCGAGGGTATTGTGACTGACCACCAGGCCGACACCGCTGCCGGTATGGCATCGACCCGGGTCGAGCAGGGACACGCTGGCCGGGAGGAGCGCTCCGGAACAGATCGCGGGGACTGCAAGAATCACTAAAACGGCCAGCCAGCTCAGCAGGCTCAACAGCCACCAGCGTTCGTCTGAGACCTGGTGAATGGCCTGGAAGAGATAGGCAAGCCGGTCATAGAAGGGGGTGGTGAGGAGAATCGCCCCCCCCATCAGCAGTGTCAGGAGCACGTACAGCTTCTCCTCGTCCATTTCGGGACGAGCCAGGCGGGCGTAAAGCCCCCCCCCCAAGGCGAGGCCGACCAGGAAGCAACTCAGGATCAGGGCGAAGGCGTAGCTGGTGTTGCCGAGGAACAACAACAGCACCCTGGTCCAAAGAATTTCATAGGCGAGCGAAAAGAACCCGGTGAGGGCAACCGCGGCCAGGACAAGGCGCTGCCGGGGCGTTTCGATCGTAAGCCGGGATTGTGCGACCTCCTGACCGGACGAATTGCGCAGTCTTCCTCCAAGGCACCAGGCGGCGCCAACGATGACCAGGTTCAAGGCGATCGCCAGCTGGTTGGTGCCGCTGAGCCCCAGGTTCGGAATAAGCAGGTAGCCGCTGCCGAACGCCCCCAGGGTCGCGCCAACCGTGTTGAGGGCGTAAAGCCGTCCGATCTGGCCGCCGCATTTCCTGCGGGCGAACTGACGGCACAGGGCCGGGAACGTCCCTCCCATCAGTGCCGCAGGGAAGATCAAAAGAACGGCGGTCTGCATAAACTGAAGGGTGTGGGCGTAGAGGGGCGCCGAAGGAAAAATCCGCGAAAAGTCAACGTAGCTGCTGCGGATGAGATCCAGGCCGAGAGGAAAACTCAGTGCACACAGGGCAATGCCGAGCTCCAGAAGGGCATAGGTGCGCAGATGCTCGGAGTGCCGGTCGATGTAGCGCCCAAGCAGGATGCTGCCAAGAGCCAGCCCCCCCATGAAGGTCGCCGCCACGATGCTCACGGCAATGATCGAGGTGCCGAAAACCAGCGAGAGCTGCTTGGCCCAGAGAATTTCGTAGATCAGAGAGGTGAAGCCGGACAGGGTGAAGATGGTATAGATGAGGATGCGGTAGCGTGGCGTGATCAAGGTCTGCCTCCGGTAGGGAAATGGGACCGGAAGCGATATTAGCACAGGTTAACGGTTGCGTAAATTCGCGCGTGAAACAGAAAAGGCGGGCCGAAGCCCGCCTTTCGCAGATCGATGAGAAGGACGTGGGGGATTACTTCTTCCCGGCAGCCTTCTTGGACGCCTTGAGGGGGTTGACGCGCTGCTTTTCAATCTTCAGTTCCACCTTGCGGTGGGTGGCGAAGTTGCAGATCCCCATGGTGTTGTCCCACTTGGCCGTCGGCTCGGGGGCCACGGCGCATACCTTGCCGATGGTGCTCTCGACGATATTGGCGCATCCTTCACACTGTTCGACAACGTTTTGGCAGCTGTTGTCCTTGAAGGTGCAACCTTGTTTTTTCCAGAAGGTACATTCGGTACCGGGCTGTACGGTTTGACACTGCATGGAAGGCCTCCTCCAATGGTTACGCGTTGTTCCAGAACGCGCCATATTAAGGGCTCGGTCGCCGGATGTCAACTTCTTTTTCTTTCATGCTTGACCACGAGATTCGGCCTCGACTACTGTTACACCTCGGGAGGTGGGATGGACGAGAACTGGGAAGCGCGCTGCGAGCGTTGCGGCCGCTGCTGCTTCGAGAAGGAGTTTTACCGGGGGGAGGTCTACTATACCTCCGAACCGTGTGACTATTTTGACCTGGCGACGCGGCTGTGCACCGTGTACGAACGGCGCCACGAGCTGAGGCCCGGGTGCGCGCCGCTTACCCCCGAGGTGCTGGTGATGGGGGTTCTTCCGGCGGACTGCCCCTATGTCCGGGATCTTGAGGACTACCATCCGCCCCACCTGGAGGATCTCCCGTTATGAGCCCCCTGGTGACCATCGCCGGAGCCTCGTTCGTACTCGGCTTTTCAGGGGCGTGTATGCCTGGTCCACTGTTGACGGTGACCGTCTCCGAAACCGCCCGGCGCGGACCGTGGGCGGGTCCGTTACTCATCGCCGGTCATGCCCTGCTCGAGATCGTCGTGGTCGCCCTGGTGGTTGCCGGCTTCGGTACGCTGATCACTCGACGCCTGGTGTTCGTAGTGATTGCCTTGGTCGGAGCGGTGTTGTTGTTTTGGCTCAGTTACGGGATGTGGCGCAGCCTTCCGTCGCTGACCCTGCAGGTCGACACCGGCGGCTCCTCCCCGGGCGGGATGCACCCGCTGGTTAGTGGTGCGCTGGTGAGCCTCGCCAATCCCTATTTTACCCTCTGGTGGGCAACGGTCGGAATTTCGTACCTGGTGGTTGCTTTGCAGTCCGGCTGGCAGGGCGTGGTCGTCTTCTACCTCTTTCATATTCTTGCCGACCTAGCGTGGTATGCTTTCATCGCATTCTCCGTCCATTTCGGGCGCGGTCTGCTCAGTGACCGGAGCTACCGGGTGATGGTCGGGTTCTGCGCGATTTTTCTCGCCGGTTTTGCCTGCTATTTTGTGATAGCCGGGCTGACCCGGCTACTGGGCGACGCTTGAGCGATGCCATGGACATGCCTTGAAGGAGCACGCATGACACAGATCAAATTCGGGACATCGGGTTGGAGGGGGATCTTCTGTGAGGACTTCACCTACGACAACGTGAGGGTGGTGACCCAGGCGATTGCCGACCATCTCAAGGAGTCGGCGCAGGCCGATGGGGGGGTGGTGGTCGGTTACGACGCCCGCTTCATGGGTGAGGCTTTCGCCCACGAGACAGCCCGGGTTCTGGCCGGTGCGGGCGTGAAGAGCTTCGTCTGCAATCGAGACACCCCGACCCCGGTGATCGCCCACGAGATCCTTCGCCGCTCCGCCGCCGGAGGGATCAACTTTACGGCCAGCCACAACCCCTTCAACTACAACGGCCTTAAGTTCTCCCCGTCCAGCGGCGGTCCCGCCCTGCCGGAGACCACCGCGGATATCGAGCGGCGTGCCAACGCCATGCTCGGTACGGTCGTGTACAGCGACATGCCGCTGAACCAAGCTGTTCAGGCCGGGCTGGTCGAGTCGATCGACCCGCGCGACGCCTACTTCGAGACGCTGCGTCGCCTTGTCGACCTGCAGGCCATTGCCCGCAGTGGACTGAAGATCGCGGTCAACCCTCTCTACGGTACCGGCCGCGGCTACCTCGATCGCGTGATGCGCGAGGCGGGGGTGGACATCGTCACCTTCAATGACCACCGCGATCCGTACTTCGGCGGTCTCCCTCCGGAGCCGTCCGAAAACCATATCGCCGATTTCATCAAACTGGTGCGCGAGGACGCCTCGATCCGCCTCGGCCTGGCCACCGACGGCGACGCCGACCGCTACGGGGTTCTCGATTTCGATGGTACCTTCATCGAACCGAACTATGTCCTGGCGCTGTTGCTCGACTACTTCATTCGGGTCAAGGGGCGCAAAGGAGACGCTGCGCGTTCGGTTGCGACCAGTCACTTCATCGATGCCGTCGCCGCTCATCACGGCGTCACGGTGCACGAGACCCCGGTCGGGTTCAAGTTCATCGGCGACCTGATCAGCAAGAACCGGATCCTGATCGGCGGCGAGGAGAGCGCCGGACTGTCGATCGGAGGACACGTCCCGGACAAGGACGGCATCCTCGCTTGTCTGCTGGTGGCCGAGATGGTGGCGGTTACCGGCAAGTCCCTGCAGGAGCTGCTCGCCGACCTCTATGCGCGGGTCGGCGAGTTCCATACCCGGCGGATCAACCTGACGCTGACCCCTGAGCTGGAGGCCGGCTACGCCGAGAAAGTCGCCGCGCCCCCCGCCCAGTTCGCCGGGCGTGCGGTTACGGAGAAAATCACCATCGATGGCACCAAGTTCCTGCTTGAAGGGGGCGGTTGGCTGCTCTACCGCAAGTCGGGGACCGAACCGGTGGTGCGACTCTACGCCGAGGCGGGGAGCGCCGCAGAGTTGGAAACCATTCTCGCTGCGGGCAAGGACTTCCTGCTCGGGTAAGGGGTGACGACACTCGAAGTAAAAAAGGCCTCCACGTTTCCGTGGAGGCCTTTTTTACGTTGTGGGCGGACGACACGCGTCCGAGCTATACCCCTCAGCGAAAACCGGAGCCGGGAGCGCATCCCCCGGAGCCGCAACCGCGCGGTGCCGAACTGGTCGGGGTGGCGAACACTGACAGGACGCGCTTGGCGGGCTGGCCGCAGGCGGGGCAGGGGACCTCCTCCAGGGGGTTGCTGGAGATCTTCTCGACCTGCTCGCCGCAAGCTCGACAACGGTATTCAAAAATGGGCATGGCGTCCTCCTTAATATTCACAAAATACTATATATTCTCGCCGCCGCCCAGGTCAAGAGGGCCTCTCCGTGTCATGCGCTCCGGGGGGGCCATGCAGGTGATCTCCTTTCAATCCTCTCCCCAGGATTTATAATGAGAAACAAGAGGATGCGGTGCTCCTGCCGGCGTGTAATGTGCTAGTAGCTCTACTGATGCGAGGGATGCGGCATGGATCGCGAAAATCTGAGAGTCGTGCTGATCGAAGATTCAAGGGCACAGGCCAATCTAGTCTCCGAGGTGGTCATCGGCTGGTGCCCGACGGCCGAAGTCACCGTCTGCACTACGCTCGCCGATGGGAAGGCGGAACTGTCACGCTTTCCGGTCGAACTCGTGATCGCCGACCTGGAGCTCCCCGACGGCCAGGCGCTCGAGTTGCTCCCCACGAGCCCTGACGAGGTCAGCTATCCCCTGGTTATTCTGACCAGCAAGGGAAATGAACAGGTTGCCGTCGAAGCGATTAAGCGCGGAGCTCTCGAATATCAGGTCAAATCGTCCGCGGCCCTCAGGAATCTCCCCGAGATCTTTGAGCGGGCCTTGCGTCAATGGGGGCATATCCTTGCGCGGCGCAAGAGCGAAGCGGCCCTGAGGGACAGCGAGGAACGATTCCGCACGGTCTTTCATTCCTCGGCGACCCCTATGCTGCTGATTTCCCCTCGCGGCCTGCTCCAGCAGGTGAACAAGGCTGCGTGCCTGTTCTTCGGATACAGCGAGTCGGAGCTGCTCGGCCGTTCGCTTCATGACCTGACCAGCTCCGAAGATCGCCCCGAATCCTGGGAGCTGCTCGATCATCTCAAACGGGGCGACGCGCAGGAGCTCATGTATGAGCACCGCTATGTGCATAGCAAAGGTAAGCTGCTGTGGGCCCAGCTCGCGATCTCCTGTGTCCGCAATTACGAGGGGAAGCCTCTCTACCTCATCGGACAGCTGGTCGATACGACCGAGCGCAAGTTTGCGGAGGACAGGTTGCGTGAGGCCAACCGCGAGCTCGACGCGTTCGTGTACACGGTCTCCCACGATCTTCGCTCCCCTCTGACGCCGATTATCGGGTATGCCGATTTCCTTCGGGAGGAATATGCTGGGCAGCTCGACGTGGTGCAGCAGGATTGCCTCAACGAAATCTCCCAAAACGGCAACCGGATGCTCGAACTGCTGGAAGACCTCCTCTCTCTTGCCCATGTCGGACACCTCGAGTTGCCACGCGAGAATGTCGACACGCACCGGCTCGTTCAGGAAGTGATCCAGAGGCACGCCGAGCGGCTCTCCGAACTGGGGAGCAGAGTGGTGCTGGGGCGGATCCCTGCGGTGAAGGTACCCCCAACCCTTCTCTGCCAGCTGTTTGACAATCTGCTCGTCAATGCCATGGCCTACGGGCATTCGCCTGGCCATCCGATCGAGATCACGGGGGAGAGGCATGGCGGGCAGGTACGGTTTTGCGTTCGCGATCATGGCCCGGGGATCCCGCCCGAGGAGAGAGAAGGGATTTTCGAACTTTTCTACCGCGGGACCACCTCCCGCGGGAGCAGGGGGACCGGGATCGGGCTGGCAACGGTGCAGAAGATCGTCCGTCTGCTCGCGGGGAGGATCTGGGTCGAGGAGACCCCCGGCGGGGGAGCTACCTTCTGTGTCGAGTTCAATGCGGCAGATTGATCCCTGTCGCTGCCGATACAAATCAAAGCGGGTGCAGCATCGAGCTGCACCCGCTTTCTCGTGTTGATTCAGTCATGCGTGAATGCTTAGCCGAGGATCGCCTTGAGATCCCCTTCGGCGTCGCCGATCGGTCCGATGTTGAAGTTCTCGACCAGGAAGTTGAGCACGTTCGGCGTGATGAAGGCCGGCAGACTCGGGCCGATCTTGATGTTCTTGATCCCGAGATGCAGCAGGGTCAGCAGGATCGCGACCGCCTTCTGCTCGTACCAGGAGAGGATCATCGACAGCGGCAGGTCATTGACCCCGCACTCGAAGGCCCCGGCGAGCGCTACGGCGATCTGGATCGCGCTGTAGGCGTCGTTGCACTGGCCGACGTCGAGCAGGCGCGGGATGCCGCCGATGTCGCCGAGTTCCATGGTGTTGAAGCGGTACTTGCCGCAGGCCAGGGTCAGGATCACGGTGTCCTTGGGGGCCTTCTCGACGAACTCGGTGTAGTAGTTGCGGCCCGACTTGGCGCCGTCGCAGCCGCCGACCAGGAAGAAGTGCTTGATCGCGCCGGCCTTGACCGCCTCGATGACCTTGTCGGCCACGCCGAGTACGGCGTTGTGGCCGAAGCCGGTGAGGATCTCCTGGCCGGGGTTCTCCTCGAACCCTTCACAGGCCTGGGCCTTGGCGATCACTTCGGAGAAGTCCCAGCCGTCGATGTGCTTGACGTCGGGCCACTGCACCAGCCCCCAGGTGAAGAGGCGGTCCTTGTAGGCCTCGGCCGGGCGCTGGATGCAGTTGGTGTTGAAGATGATGGCGCCGGGGAACTCGGGAAACTCCTTGGCCTGGTCCTGCCACGCGCCGCCGAAGTTGCCGGCGAGGTGACTGTACTTCTTGAGGCCGGGGTAGCCGTGGGCGGGGAGCATCTCGCCGTGGGTGTAGATGTTGATCCCTTTCCCTTCGGTCTGCTTGAGCAGCTCCTCGAGCATTTTCAGGTCGTGACCCGAGACCAGGATCGCCTTGCCGGCCTTGGTGCCGAGGTTGACCGGGGTCGGGACCGGGTGGCCGTAGGTGTCGGTGTGGGCGGTGCTGAGCAGCTCCATGGTCACCAGGTTGATGCGCCCGCACTCCATCGCGAGGCCGACGAAGTCCATCAGGCCGAGGGAGGTGTCGAGGGTCGCGGCCAGGGCCTTGTGGGTGAAGGCATAGATCTCCTCGCTCTCGCGGCCGAGGATCAGGGCGTGGTCGGCGTAGGCGGCGTACCCCTTCATGCCGTAGATGATGATTTCCTGCACCGACTTGATGTCGGGGTCGATGGCGTCGCTCTGGATGCCGTGGGCTTCACCCTGGGCGACCAGCGCGGCGGTGTCGCCGGCGGGTTGCCACTGGGCCGGGGCCGGGATGTCCCCCGCGACCGGGCCGGCCAGGGCCTTGGCCTTGGTGAGGATCTCGCCGGCCTTCGTCAGGGTCTTGGCGATGTCCTCGGCGTCGAAGTCGACGTTGGTGACGGTGGTGAACAGCCCCTCGATCATGAAGCGGTCGATCTCGCTATCCTTTTTACCCGCGGTGCGGGCCTTGTCGCCCCAGAAGGCGATCCCCTTGAGGGCGTAGACCAGCAGGTCCTGCAGGGCCGCGACATCGGGCTGCTTGCCGCACACGCCGATCTTGGTGCAGCCGGTTCCCGAGGCTGCTTGCTCGCACTGGTAACAGAACATGGACATTTCTCATTCCTCCTTGTGGCTTGGGTTTGTTTGTGTTGTATAAGAAGGGAATAGCTTTACCCTAACGTATAATTCCCTGCGTGCAATCGACGCCGGCGACAGGTCGTCGCGTCTCGTGAGGCTTACGCTATACTGAAAGCGGCTGGGAAAACTTGACGCGGGTCAAAGGCGTCATTTTTTTTGACAAGGAGTGGTCATGCGCCGGTTCTGGCTGATGAAATCCGAACCCCACTGTTTTTCTCTCGAGGATCTCAAGAGCAGCCACGGTGGCATCACCTGCTGGGACGGGGTGCGCAACTACCAGGCGCGCAACCTGCTGCGCGACGAGGTTCGGCCGGGAGACGGGGTGCTTTTCTACCACAGCAACATCCCCGATCCGGCGATCGTCGGCGTGGCGCGGGTGGTCAAGGGGGGCTACCCCGATCACACCGCCCTCGACCCGCGCGAGGATCACTTCGACCCGAAGGCGAGCGCCGAAAAGCCGATCTGGTACATGGTCGACGTGCAGTACGTGGCGACATTGGCGGCGCCGCTGACCCGCGACGATCTGCGCCGTCATCCCGAGCTGGCGGGGATGGGGGTGCTGCGGCGCGGCAACCGGCTGTCGGTGTTGCCGGTGGAGAAACACGAATGGGAAACGGTGCTCGCGCTCGGCGGCGTGAGCGATGCGGAAGCACGCTAGGGAGGAGACATCATGAGCAAGCCGGTCAAAGTCATTGCCATTGTCGCATCGGTCGTTCTGGTCCTGGTGATCGCCCTGGTGATCGCCGCCAAGGTGCTGATCACCCCCGAGCGGGTGCGCGCCACGGTCCTGCCGATCGCCGAGGAACAGCTGGCGCGCAAGGTCGATTTCGGCGGTCTGGGGGTGAGCATCTTCTCCGGTATCACCCTTGAGGGGTTCACGGTTTACGAGGCTGACGGCCAGGAGCGCTTCGTGACCCTCGACGGACTGGTGCTGAGGTTTCGCATCCTGCCGCTGCTGACCGGCAAGGTGGTGGTCGACGAGGTCCGCCTCGACCGTCCGCATATACGCGTGGTACGGGCTGCCGACGGCAGCTTCAACTTCAGTTCCATCGGCGCAGGACAAGAGGCTGCCGAGGCGCCGGCCCAGCCCTCCACGGGAGAAGACTCGTCCGGCGCGGGGATCGATCTGCTGGTTTCCAGGGTGGCAATTCGCGGCGGCGAAGTCGCCTATCGCGACCTGGCCCTGCAACCCGGCAAGCCGTTCGAGTTGACGGTCAGTGAGATTGCCGTGGATGCCCGGGACATTTCCCTCGAGAAGAGCTTCCCGGTTGAGCTCGAGGCGATGTTCGCAGGGGCGCCGCTGGAGCTCTCGGCGCAGGTCGATCCACAGCTGGCTTCGGGGAATGGGAAACTCGCCCTCAAGGGGCTGGCCCTCAAGACCTTCCGTGATCTGGTCGGGTCGGGGTATCCGACTCACCTCGAGCCGCTCACGCTCGATCTCGAGGTGGCCGGCGCCGGGAGCGCCGAGAAGGCCGACGCTAAGGGAACGGTCACGTTGCACATGGCCGGTCAGAGCGCGCAGGTGCGCTTCGACGCTCCTGCGTTGATGCAGACGCCGCTGCCGTTGACCCTCGACCTGAGCGCTGACCAGCTGCAACTCGACAAGTTGCTTCCTCCTGAACAGCCTCCGGCTAAAGGAGGTGGGGGGACGGCTCAGGCGGCCGCCGACACAGAGATCGGTCCCTTCGATCTCCCCTTGAAGGGGAAGGGGAGCATTGCAGTCGGGAAGCTGGCCTACAACACGCTGACCCTGGAGAAGACCGAAGCGGCATGGACGCTCGAGAGGAATGTCTTTCAACTCGCGAAGATGACGGCCAATGCCGCCGGCGGCACGATCGGCGGCAAGGCACGGGTCGACCTGGCGCGCAAGGGGTTGGTCTATCAATCGACCATCGCACTCGAGAACATCCAGTCCGATCCCCTGGTGACTGCGTTTTATCCCGACTACGCGGGGACGGTGCAGGGGGGGCTCGACCTGGCGCTCGAAGCGAACGGTAAAGGGACGCAGAGCGAGGCCCTCAAGCGCAACCTGAGCGGTGACGGCACGCTGGTGCTTCGTGAGGGGAAAATAGTCGGTGCCCCGTTGGCCAAGGGGCTGGCTGCCTTTCTGGGGAGCGAGGAGCTGAAGGTCCTGAGCTTCCGCGAGACCCGAGGGGCGTTTACGATCAAGGATGGGAAGATCGCCTTCGACAGCCGGGTCGACGGTTCTCAGGTGCGCATGCAGCCGAGTGGCCAGGTCGGTCTCGACGGAAGCCTCGATGTGCGCCTCGAGACCCGTCTCAATCCCGAGTTGACCGGCAAAGTCGCCGGCAAGGGAGATCTCGCCGGGACGCTCAAGGATGATGAAGGGTGGGGACTGTTTCCACTGAGCGTCAAGGGGAGTGTCAACAAGCCGCGTTTCGCTCTCGACAGCAAGGCCGTGCGCAAACAAGCCGAGCAGAAGGTCAAGGAGAAGCTGGTCGACGAGCTGCTCAAGGAGAGCGGCAGCGAAGGTTCTGGCGAGAAGGCGCTCAAGGAGACCCTCAAGGGGCTCTTCGGCAATTGACAGCTTGATCGCGCACAGGCTATCTTGAGCCATTCTTTTGGACGGAGTCGAGATGAAGGGTACTCAGGATTTCAGCGGTTTTGAGGTCGTGCGCGCAGCCATGGAGGTTGAGAAGAGCGGCCACGCTTTCTATGCGTCGATGGCCGAAAAGGCGCTCAACCCCACGGCACGAGAGTTGTTCGCACTGCTCGCTCACGACGAGATCGGCCACTTGAAAACCCTTGAAAAATTACTGCCGAAATACGAGCAGGGCTCCTACTGGGACAATGAAGAGGAGTTTGTCCCCTATCTGAGGCGCTTTTCAGCTGGTGAAATTTTCCCCACGGCAGAACGCCTCGCATCGGCGTTGCTCAGCAGCGATCTCGATCTCAAGGCCATTGACCTAGCGATTGAGGCCGAGGACAAATTTGCCGAATTCTTTCACAAGGCCGCGGCGAGTGCGCTCGATCCCGACGGGAAGGAAGCGTTTACGTGGTTGGCCGCAGAGGAGGAGACGCACGGTCGGATTCTCCGGGAGCGCAAGGCCAGGATTGTGGCAGCGCTGGGCTGAACGGTGGTCCACGAGGCTATGAAATGACTAAAGGTATATCTTGATTGTTTTATGACTATTTGACGTGAAGATGAGGCAACGGAGGCAACAACGATGAGTGAAGCACAGGCGGCTGAAAGTATCCAGTTCTTAACGTTCAAGCTCGGCGACGAAGTGTACGGGGTCGACGTGCTGCAGGTACGCGAAGTGCTCGACGCCGTGCCGGTGACCAAGGTCCCGCGCAGCCCCGAATTCATGCTCGGGGTGATCAACCTCCGTGGCAGCGTGGTGCCGGTGGTCGACATGCGCCGCAAGTTCGGCATGCAGGCCGCTGACCGGAGCCGTGACACCTGCATCGTCGTCATGGAGATCGCCCTCGAGGGGGAGACCACCGTGATCGGCGCGCTGGCGGACGCGGTCGAAGAGGTGCTGGAGCTGACCGAGGCGCAGATCGAGCCGGCACCCAAGCTCGGAACGCGTCTGAACACCGAGTTTATCCGCGGCATGGGGAAGCGCGACGAGCAGTTTATCATCCTGCTCGACGTCGACCGGATTTTTTCCGCCGAGGAGCTTTCCGTGGTGACCGGCGCCGCAGAGCCGGCCACAAAGGAATAGGCGGACCCCAGTCGTTTCAACAGTATGGCGGCCACCTGATCGGGTGGCCGCTTTTTTTGTGGCGTCGCGCCGCGGCTTTAGGTACACTCGCCGCCTTTGAAGCCCACAAGGAGAACAGTTTCATGTCTGAACATATCCGAAATATAGCCATTATTGCCCACGTCGACCACGGCAAGACCACACTTGTCGACGCTATGCTGATCCAGTCCGGGGTGTTCCGGGAGAACCAGGCGATCACCGAGCGGGTCATGGACAGCAACGATCTTGAGAAGGAGCGGGGGATCACCATCCTTTCCAAGAACCTCTCGGTGCAGCACGGTGACCTGAAGATCAACATCGTGGACACCCCGGGGCACGCGGACTTCGGCGGCGAGGTGGAGCGCGTCCTGAAGATGGTCGACTCGGTGCTGCTGCTGGTCGACGCCTTCGACGGGCCGATGCCGCAGACCCGCTTCGTGCTCAAGAAGTCTCTCGATTTGGGGCTGAAGCCGATTGTGGTCATTAACAAGATCGACCGCCCCGGCGCGCGGCCGGAAGAGGTGGTCAACATGGTTTTCGACCTGTTCTGCGAGCTCAACGCCAACGAGGAGCAGCTCGATTTTCCGATCGTCTACGCCAGCGCCAAGAACGGTTACGCCAAGCACGAACTGGCGGACGACTCGGACAACCTGGAGCCGCTTTTCCAGATGATCCGCGTCAAGGTCGATCCGCCGCAGGTTGATGTCGAGGCGCCGTTTCAGCTGCTGGTGACCAACATCGCCTACAACAAGTTCATCGGTCGTATCGCCACGGGCAAGATCTTCAACGGCAAGGTCAGGTCGGGCGAGACGGTGGCCTGGATCGACAAGGAGGGCCATGTCAAGAACGGCCGGATCACCAAGTTGCTCGGTTACCAGGGGCTGCAGCAGGTGGAGATCGAGGAGGCCTTTGCCGGGGATATCGTGACCATCGCCGGCTTCGAGGAGCTCGGGATCGGTGAGACTCTCGCCAGCGCCGATAAACCGGTGGCCTTGCCCTACGTGGCGATCGACGAGCCGACCCTGTCGATGAACTTCATGGTCAGCAACTCCCCCTTCGCCGGCCGCGAAGGGAAGTTCGTTACCTCGCGCAACATTCGCGATCGGCTGATGAAGGAGCTGCGCACCAACGTTTCCCTGCGGGTCGAGGATACCGCTAACACCGACACCTTCAAGGTCTCCGGGCGCGGCGAGCTGCACTTGTCGATCCTGATCGAGAACATGCGTCGCGAGGGTTTCGAGATGTCCGTCTCCAAGCCGGAAGTTATCTTCCGCGAGATCGACGGCGTGCGCTGTGAGCCTATGGAGTACCTGACCATTGACGTTCCCGAGGAATACCAGGGGACGGTGATCGAGAGGCTCGGTACCCGCAAGGCGGAGATGGTCTCCATGACGCCGATGGAGGGGACCAACCGGATCGAGTTCATTATTCCTGCCCGCGGCCTGATCGGTTTCCGCACCGAGTTTCTTACCGAGACCCGCGGCACCGGAGTGATGAACCACACCTTCCACGAGTACGCCCCCTACAAGGGGCCGATTGCCGGCCGCAAGAACGGCGTACTGATCTCCATGGACAACGGCGAGTCGGTCGCCTATTCCCTGTTCAATCTCCAGGATCGTGGCATCCTCTTTGTCGGCCCGGCCGTTGACGTCTACGAAGGGATGATCGTAGGCCAGCACGCCAAGGAGAATGACCTGGTGGTCAACGTCTGCAAGGGGAAGAAGCTGACCAACGTGCGCGCCTCGGGGAGCGACGACGCCATCCGCCTCACCCCGGCGACCATCCTTTCCCTGGAGCAGGCGCTGGAATATATTGACGACGACGAACTTGTCGAGGTGACCCCCAAGTCGATCCGGTTACGGAAAAAGACCCTCGATGAAAACCTGCGCAAACGCGAGAAGAAGAGCAAGACCCTCAGCTGAGGCCGTGGAGCTTTGACCTTGCTGACGGAATCGTCTAAAGTGTGACTTTCCGATGCGATGAATTACTCTGTAAGGCAGGTGTGCTGGGATGGGGAGAGGCTACATCAAGCGCCACGGACAGTCGTTGATCAGCGGCTACGAGTGGAACGGGAGAATCCTCAAGCCGTTCGGCAAGAACGCCGTACACGGCTGGGAGTTCAACGGTAACCACTTGAAGCCTTACCAGAACTCGGTAGCCAAAGGCTTCGAGTGGGACGGCAAGGTGCTCAAGCCGTACGGCCGGTCGGCTTTTGCCGGCTACGAGTGCAAGGAGAACCGCATCAAGCCCTACATGCAGTCGATTGAGAAGGGCTGGGAGCGGCGCGGCACCAGTTGGGCGCCGACCGGCATGTCGCTGGACGCCGGCTGGGATGTCCAGGGAGAGATTCCCCTGCCGGTACTGGTGCTGGTCTTTACCGGCCTGGTCGACTCCAACCAAATCTAGAAAGGCGGGCCTCGAGCCCGCCTTTTTCATTCCTCCCGGGGCGTCTTGCCAGTCGCCGCCAGGCGCTTCAACTCCTCCCAGTACTCCATCCGTTCGCGAATCATCTTCTCGTAGCCCCGCTCTGCCGGGATGTAGTAGCGCTGTCCGTGCAGTCTCTCCGGCAGGTACTCCTGGGGAGTATACCCCTCGGCGCTGTCGTGGGCGTACTGGTACCCCTTGCCGTAATCGAGATTCTTCATCAGCGCGGTCGGGGCGTTGCGGATATGCTTGGGGACCGGCAGGGCCCCGCTGCGGGCCACTTCGGCCTGGGCCTTCTTGATCCCCTCGTAGGAGGCGTTGCTCTTGGGTGCGGTCGCCAGGTAGGTGACCCCCTGGGCAAGGTTGATGCGTGCTTCGGGGAGACCAACGAAGTGGACCGCCTGCTGCACGGCGATCGCCAGCTGCAGTGCGCGCGGGTCGGCGTTGCCGATGTCTTCGCTGGCGAAAACCACCATGCGCCGGACGATGAACAGCGGGTCCTCGCCGGCCTCGAGCATCCGTGCCAGCCAGTAGAGGGCTCCGTCGGGATCCGACCCGCGTAGTGACTTGATGAAGGCGGAGATGACGTTGTAGTGTTCTTCGGCCCCCTTGTCGTACATCAGGGCCTTCTTTTGCAGCGCCTCTTCGATGTCCCCGCGCTCGAGTGTGCCGCCGCTCATGGTGGCTGCTGCGACCTCGAGGGTGTTAAGGGCGACCCGGGCGTCTCCCTGGGCGGCCTCGGCGAGAAAGGCGAGGGCATCCTCGCCGACCTCGAGCTTGCGGCTCGCCAGCCCTCGCGGGTCGTGCAGGGCGCGCTCGAGAAGGGTGCGAATATCCGCAGCGTCAAGTTGCTCGAGCACGAAGACCCGGGAGCGAGAGAGCAGGGCCGAGTTGATTTCGAACGACGGGTTCTCGGTGGTCGCCCCGATCAGGATGATGTCCCCCCGCTCCACGTAGGGGAGAAAGGCATCCTGCTGGGCCTTGTTGAAGCGATGGATCTCGTCGACGAACAGCAGCGTGCGGCGTCCCTGGTAGGCCCTTTCGTCCTGGGCCTGCTTGACGATCTCCCGGACCTCCTTGACTCCCTGCAGGACGGCCGAGAAGAACACGAACCGGCAGGAGGTGCTCGCAGAGATCACCTGGGCCAGGGTCGTCTTGCCGGTACCGGGAGGTCCCCAGAAGATGATCGAGGCGACCTGGTCGGTTTCGATCAGTCTCCGCAGCGGCTTCCCTTCGCCGAGCAGGTGCTGTTGGCCGACCACCTCGTCGAGGGAGTGCGGCCGCATCCGCTCCGCAAGGGGGGCGTGCCGGTTGATGTCGGGGTGGTTCTTGAAGAGATCCACGCGGGGTCCTTTCGGCCAAATTTCGAGGGTGTCCGTGACTCTAGCACACGGTCATGCGGGCAGCAAGACGCGGCCGTGTAAGTTGTTGAAGACCATAGACTAATGAGGTTTGCTGTGATACATTTCCGGCAGCCTGCGCAGACCCTGGGGGGAACATGAAGGTCATCGGAATCATCGCTAAACGTCAACAGCCCGTGGCCACGAAAATGGCCGGGGAGATCTGTGCCTTTCTTGCCGAACGGCATATCGACGTCGTGCTCGAACAGGATCTTGCGCGCGGGATGGGGGGGGCACAGGGATACCCGGAGAACGTCATCCCGGCCATGGTGGAGATGATCATCGTGCTCGGCGGGGACGGCACCCTGATCTCGGTAGCCCGCCAGATCGGCGCACGCAAGATCCCCATCTTCGGCGTCAATCTCGGCAGCCTCGGGTTTCTTACCGAGATCCCCCGCGGCGAGGTCTTCGAGATTCTCGAGCAGGTGATCTCCGGAGATTACAGCGTCTCCGAGCGGCACATGCTCGAGGCCGAAGTGCGGCGCGGTGAGACCGAGGCCGGGCGCTTTACGGTACTCAACGACATCGTCATCAACAAGGGGGCCCTGGCGCGCATCATCGACATGGAGGTGCACGTCAACAACGGCTACCTCACCACCTATAAAGCCGACGGCCTGATCATCTCGACGCCCACCGGGTCCACCGCCTACAACATGGCCGCCGGCGGCCCGATCATCTACCCCGGCCTCAAGAGCCTGGTGATCACGCCGATCTGCCCGCACACCCTGACCAATCGTCCGATCATCTTCTCGGCCCGTTCGGTGATTCGCGTCGAGGTCAAGTTTCAGGACCAGGACGTGGTTCTGACGGCCGACGGCCAGGTCGGGATGCCGCTCAAGGGGGGCGATGTGGTCGAGATCCGGCTCTCCCCCAACCGAACCCTGCTGGTCGACAGCCCCAAGCGCGATTACTTCGAGGTGCTGCGTACCAAGTTGCGCTGGGGGGAGCGATGAGTCCATGCTGACCGATCTGCAGATCCGCAACTTCGCGATCATCGAAAACCTGCACGTCTCCTTCGCAGCAGGTTTCAATGTCCTCACCGGGGAGACCGGGGCGGGCAAGTCGATCATTATCGACGCGGTCAATTTGCTGCTCGGCGAACGGGCCCGTACCGACCAGATCCGTACCGGCTGCGAGGAGGCGACCGTCGAGGCGGTCTTTGCCCTCGAGAATTCGCCGCAGGTACGGCAGGTTCTGGAGCGGGAAGGGTTCCCGGTCGAAGACGAGTTGTTACTCCGTCGCATCGTGTCTCGCAGCGGCAAGAGCCGGGCTTTCATCAACGGCGCGCTGGCGACGCTCGTCCAACTCCAGGAGGTGACCGGCGGGCTGGTGCACATCTATGGCCAGCATGAACACCAGCAGTTGCAACGTAGCGAGGGGCATCTGCAGCTGCTCGACCATTTCGCAGGGCTGAACCCGCTGCTGGTCCACTATGGCGAAGCTTTCCGGGCTCTTTCCGATATCGAGCAGAGCCTGCGGCGGCTCGATACGGCCGAACGCGAACGGGCGCAGCGCCTTGACCTGCTCCAGTTCCAGTCGCGCGAGATCAGCGCGGCGCAGCTACAGCCCGGTGAGGACGACGAGCTGGAGAGAGAGCGTCGCATCCTGCAGCACGGCGAGCGGCTAGCCAGGGTGACCGCGGGTGGGTTCGACGAGCTTTACGATCAGGAAGGGTCGGTGTGTGAACTCCTCGGACGCCTCGGTGGCGAACTGGAGAGCCTGATCGCCATTGACGAGGCTCTCGCCCCCCGGGCAGAGGCGGTGCGAAGCGCCCAGTATGCTCTCGAAGACGTTGCCCGGGAGCTCGAAGCCTACGCCGCCGGGGTTGCTTTTGATCCGGCGCGGCAGGACGAGGTCGAGAAGCGTCTCAACCTGATTGCCGAGTTCAAGCGCAAGTATGCCAGCACCATCCCTGAGATTCTCGCCTATCAGGATCGGGTCAACGACGAACTCGAACAACTTGAGGATGTCGAGGCCTCCCGGGCGAAACTCGAGAAACAGCGCGACAGGGCAGCCGCGCGAGTTGACGAGCTCGGGCGCGAGTTGAGCGAGGCTCGTCGCACAGCGGCCGCTCGTCTGCATGCGGCGATGGGGGGAGAGCTAGCGGACCTCGCCATGAACCGCGCCCATTTTGAAATTCGCCTCGACCCTCTGCCGGAACCTGGCTCGGCGGGTTTCGAGGAGGGTGAGTTCTACCTCAGCACCAACCCCGGTGAGGAGCCGCGTCCACTGGCACGCATCGCCTCGGGGGGGGAGTTGTCGCGGATCATGCTCGCGCTCAAAAACGCCACCCCGAGTGCCGGCGATGTTCCGGTGCTGATTTTCGACGAGGTCGATGCCGGGATCGGGGGAGGGGCTGCGACAGCGGTCGGAGCCAAGCTCAAGGCCGTGGCCCAGGGCCGCCAGTCGCTGTGTATTACGCACCTGCCGCAAGTGGCTGCGTTTGCCGACTGGCATTACCACGTGGCGAAGCAGGAGAAGGATGGACGAACCATGACGACGCTGCTTCGACTCGACTCGGAACAGCGCGTTCGGGAGATGGCGCGCATGCTCGGTGGTGCGCAGATCACCGAAAAGACTATGGCGCACGCCAGGGAGCTAGTTTCGCGTCCTGAAGCCTCCGCCGACGCGTAAGCCTTTCTTCCAGGAGCACTGTAACGATGTTTATTCGCAAGGCTACGATTCCAGATGCCAAAACAATCCAGGGGCTGCTGACCGGGTATGCCAACCAGGGGTTGATGCTGAACTCCTCACTGTCCGAGATCTACGACCGGATCAGGGCGTACCACGTCGCCGAGATCGACGGGAAGGTGGTCGGGGTTTCTGCCCTGAAGATCAGCTGGGAGGACTTGGCGGAGGTGCGTTCGCTGGCCGTGAGCGAGGACGCCAAGGGGCTGGGGATCGGCCGCAAGCTGGTGGAGGCCTGCCTTGACGAGGCACGACAGCTGGGGATCAAGAGAGTCTTCGCGTTGACTTACCAGGTCGAATTCTTTCACAAACTCGGTTTCGAGGAGATCGACAAGACGCTGCTCCCTCAGAAGATCTGGGCTGATTGCATTAAGTGCGTGAAGTTTCCGGACTGTGACGAGACGGCCATGATCTATCCCGTGTACGACGAGACCTCTGCGCAGTAAGCGGTAGCGAAGCAAGAAGTGAACGAAAAGCTTGACTTACAAAGGACTTTCGGTCCTATAATGCCAACTTGATATCCTGCCGAAGGTGTTTATAGGGGCTCAGGAGGGTTGAATTGCCTGCCAAAAAGTTTACGCTGCTGATCATTCCGGAGGGTTCCCACCGGGTCAGGCGCTATGTCGTCGAGCGCCCGGTGTGGCGCGCCATTGTCGCGACCAGCCTCGTGCTGGTTGCAGCCTTTGGCGTTGCCATGTGGGATTACACCCGGACCAAAATTGACGAAAGCGAACTGTACCGCCTGCGTGTCGAGAACCAGGGCCAGATGCGGGAATTGCAGCGCCTTGCCTTGAACCTTGCCGATCTGCGCAAGGAGATGGTCGTGCTGGCCCAGAACGACGCCAAGGTCCGGGTCATGGCCAAGCTGGCCGGCCCGAAGGGTGACCTGATGACCGGCGTCGGCGGTCCGCTCGAGGAAGAGTCCGGCCCGGGGATCTCCGAGCTGCAGCGCCAGATCGATGCCATTCGCATGGCCATCGACCTGCGCCGCGACAGTCAGGAGGAGGTCCAGGGCTTCCTGAATGATCAACGTTCATTCCTCGGGGCCAAGCCGCAGGGATGGCCGGCCAAGGGGTGGCTCACCTCGAGCTTCGGAATGCGTAAGTCCCCCTTCAGCGGGCGCATGAAGATGCACGAAGGTCTTGATATCGCCGCCCGTACCGGTACGCCGGTCTATGCAACGGCCGACGGCGTCGTCAGCCGTGCCGAGACCGCTCCGGGTTACGGCAAGCTGGTGGTGGTCGATCACGGTTACGGTTACCGCACCTACTACGGCCACAACTCGAAAATTCATGTCAAGGTCGGACAGCGTATCAAGCGCGGCGACAAGATTTCCGCGGTTGGGAATACCGGGACGTCGACCGGTTCGCATGTCCACTACGAAGTTCGCCTTAACGGGGTGCCGCTCAACCCCTACAAGTTCATCTGAAGCGATCTCGTTTTGCGTATCTAAAGCCCCGGTATTCCGGGGCTTTTTTGTTTTTTGGTCGGGCCGAGAGCGGGGCAAATCGGCTTGTGGGCCTCCCCGGGTTGTGCTACACTCCGGGCTCTCATGATGACGGCAGACACACGCAGGATGTGGTGTGAACATTCGAGGAGTTTTTGTGCATGATTGGCACTCTGGTTAAGAAAGTTGTCGGCAGTCGCAATGAACGTGAACTGAAACGGATGCAGCCTCTGGTCGAGCAGATCAACGCTCTCGAGGCGCAGATTGAGAAACTCTCCGACAGCGAATTGCGCGGTATGACGGCGACCTTCCGGGAGCGGCTTGCGGGTGGGGAATCCCTCGACAGTCTGCTTCCCGAGGCCTTCGCCGTGGTACGCGAGGCGAGCAAGCGGGTCCTCGGCATGCGTCACTTTGATGTTCAGTTGATCGGCGGGATGGTCCTGCACCGTGGGCGCATCGCCGAAATGAAAACCGGCGAGGGGAAGACCCTGGTTGCGACCTTGCCGTCCTACCTCAATGCCCTGACGGGCAAAGGGGTGCACGTGGTGACGGTCAATGACTATCTCGCCCGACGCGATTCCGAGTGGATGGGGAAGGTTCACGAATTCCTCGGCCTCAAGGTCGGGGTAATCGTGCATGGCATCACGGATCAACAGCGCAAGGAGGCTTACCGCGCTGACATCACCTACGGAACCAACAACGAGTTCGGGTTCGACTACCTGCGCGACAACATGAAGTTTTCCCTCGAGGAATACGCCCAGCGCGACCTGTATTACGCGATCGTCGACGAGGTCGACTCCATCCTCATTGATGAGGCGCGAACCCCGCTGATTATCTCCGGGCCGAGCGAATCATCGAGCGAGCTGTATTACCGGGTTAATCGCATCATCCCGATGCTCAAGAAAGGCGAGGTGATCGAGCATCGCGAGGGGGGGAAGATCGGCCAGACCCTGCGCGAGTACACCGGTGATTTCACGGTCGACGAGAAGGCCAAGTCCTCGGCTCTTACCGAGGACGGCGTCGCCAAGGTCGAAAAGTTGCTCGCTGTCGATAACCTCTACGACCCGCGGAATATCGAGTTGCTCCACCACGTCAACCAGGCCCTGAAGGCCCATGCCCTGTTCAAGCGTGACGTCGACTACGTGGTCAAGGACGGCGAGGTGCAGATCGTCGACGAGTTCACCGGCCGTCTGATGCCGGGCCGTCGCTGGAGTGACGGGCTTCACCAGGCGGTGGAGGCCAAGGAAGGGGTACGGATCGAGAGCGAAAACCAGACCCTCGCCACGGTTACATTCCAGAACTACTTTCGCATGTACGACAAGCTTGCGGGCATGACCGGTACCGCCGACACCGAGGCCACCGAATTCTCGGAAATCTACAACCTAGAGGTCTCGGTCATCCCGACCAACCGACCGATGGTGAGGGGTGATCGTGCCGACCTGATTTACAAGACCGAGAAAGAGAAGTTCAACGCGGTCATAGAAGATATTATCGAACGGCATGCTACCGGTCAGCCGGTGCTGGTCGGGACCATTTCGATTGAGAAATCGGAGGTACTCTCCGGTCTGCTCAAGAAACGCGGTGTCCCCCACCACGTGCTCAACGCCAAGCATCATGAGAAAGAGGCCGAAATCGTCGCCCAGGCCGGTCGCAAGGGATCGGTGACCATCGCGACCAACATGGCCGGTCGCGGTACCGACATCGTGCTCGGCGGCAATCCCGAGATGCTGGCGAAGCGCGAATGTGGAGAGGACGACGAGGGTTCGGAGTTCGAAGCGGCGCTCTCCAGGTTCCGCTCCGCCTGTGCCACCGAGAAACAGGCGGTCCTTGAACTGGGCGGGCTCTATATCCTCGGCACGGAGCGTCACGAGTCGCGCCGCATCGACAATCAGCTGCGTGGCCGTTCCGGTAGACAGGGAGACCCCGGTGAGAGCCGCTTTTACTTGAGTCTCGACGACGACTTGCTGCGCATTTTCGGTTCGCATCGGGTCGCCTTCGTGATGGACAAGCTGCGTGTTCCGGAGAACGAGCCGATCGAGCATGGTCTGATCTCCAAGGCGATCGAGAATGCCCAGCGCAAGGTCGAGGCTCACAACTTCGACATTCGCAAGCATCTGCTCGAATATGACGACGTCATGAACCGCCAGCGCGAGGTGATCTACGCGCAGCGGCGCAACGTTCTCGGCGGTGAGGAGATCCGCGACACCTTCCTCGGCATGGTCGAGGAGCAGGTCGGCGATATGGTCGCGACCTTCTGCCCCGACAAAAACCCTCAGGGGTGGAACTGGGATGCCCTGCAGGAGGACTTCGTCGGGCTGTTCAATGTCCCTCCCCAACTCCCCGAGGTGAACGGTACCCTCTCTGCCCAGGGGCTTGAGGAGGAGCTGTACGACCAGGCGCTGAAGCGCTTTCAGGAAAAAGAGGACGATTTCACGCCGCAGGTCATGGAACAGCTGCTCAAGTTTCTGCTGCTGCAGTCGATCGACACGCAGTGGAAGGATCATCTCTTGTCGATCGATCATCTCAAAGAGGGGATCGGGCTGCGCGGTTATGGCCAGAAAAACCCCAAGGAAGAGTACAAGCGCGAGGCCTATGGGCTGTTCATGGAGATGATGGGTCGCATCCGCCAGGAAGTGGTCAACAAGCTCTACCGGGTTCAGTTGGCCCGCGAGGAGGACGTCGAGCGCCTCGAGGCCGAGCGGCAGCGTCAGCAGATCGACCTGAACAAGGTAGGTGGAGCCGCCAGCGGCATGGGGCGGCAGCCGCAGACCCGCGACGACGACAAGGTCGGCCGCAATGACCCCTGCCCCTGCGGCAGTGGCAAGAAATACAAAAAGTGCTGTGGGAGCTAATCCGGGCACAGGGGAATGACCATGCAGGATAAGGATCTTTCGATCGGCGGTTTCAGCTTCGCCAGCTGTGCTGCCGGGATCAAGAAGTCGGGCAAGCCCGACTTGGCGCTGATTGTTTCCACGACGCCTGCAACCTGCGCGGGGGTCTTTACCACCAACAAGGTCACGGCCGCGCCGGTGATTGTCTCCCGTTCTGTGGCTGCGTCCGGAAGCTGCCAGGCGGTGCTGGTCAACAGCGGCAATGCCAACGCCTGCACCGGTGAGCAGGGACTGGGTGACGCCCGGCGCTGTGCCGAGTTGACGGCCAAGGCGCTCGCTATCCCCCCAGAATTGGTAGCGGTCTCATCGACGGGGGTGATCGGTGTGCCCCTGCCGATGGCACGCTTCGAGCTCGCGATCCCGGGACTGCCGGCGCAGCTCTCCGCGGACGGGACGCAGGGGGTCGCCGAGGCGATCATGACCACCGACTTGTTCAGCAAGGTTTCGCTGCGGCGTATCGACAGAGCGGGAGGGGGTTACGGGGTGCTCGGGATTGCCAAGGGGGCCGGGATGATCCACCCCGACATGGCAACCATGCTCGCCTTTGTCATGAGCGATGCCGAAGTCGCGCCGGATTTCCTGCAGCAGGCGCTGGTGCGCTGCGTGGCCAGGAGCTTCAACAGCATCACGGTCGACGGCGATACCTCGACCAACGACATGGTCCTGGTGCTCGCAAACGGTGCCGCCGGCGGGGGTGTGATCGAGGCCGGCACTTCGGCGGCGGCCGAGTTCGAGCAGGCTTTGCTGGAGGTTCTCGTCGATCTGGCCAAGATGATCGTGCGCGACGGCGAGGGGGCGACCAAGCTGGTCGAGATCGCGGTCCGTGGAGCGCGTGATGATCAAGAAGCGCGCATCGCCGCCAAGTCTGTGGCCACCTCGAGCCTGGTCAAGACGGCCTTTTTCGGTGAGGACGCCAACTGGGGGCGGATCATTGCCGCCGTCGGGTATTCGGGCGCCGAGATCGACGAGGCCCGCACCACGCTCTCCTTCGAAGACGTCGCAGTGTATCGGCACGGGCTCACGACCGGCCCCGAAGCCGAGTCCAGGGCCTCCGAAGTACTCAAGCGTTCCGAGTTCAAGGTCGTGATCGACCTGGGCCTCGGCTCCGGGGAAGCAGTCTACTACACCTCGGATCTCACCTACGACTACGTGCGCATCAACGCCGATTACCGGACCTGATGACGTCGTGATGAACCAGAACACCGACGGGGGAGGGGGGATCCCCTCCCCCGCACCGTTTATCGACCATACCCTCCTCAAGCCCGAAACGACCGCGTCGTTGATTGAACGCCTCTGCGAAGAAGCCGTCGAATGGGGATTTGCAGCCGTCTGTGTCCCGCCGTGCTACGTGACGCACAGTGCCGGGCTTCTGTACGGCTCCGGGGTCGCCGTTGCGACAGTGGTCGGTTTCCCTCTGGGCTACTCTGTCACCGCGACCAAGGCCTTTGAGGCAGCACGGGCGATCGAGCAGGGTGCCGACGAGATCGACATGGTCATCGCCATCGGCAAGGCCCTGTCCGGGGATTGGGAAGGGGTCGCGGACGACATCCGTGAGGTGGTGCGGGTTGCCGCGGGGCGGCCGGTCAAGGCGATCCTAGAGTGTTCCGCACTCGATCCGTCTTCGCTGCTCCGCGCGGCCAAGATCGCCCTGGATGCCGGCGTGAGCTATCTCAAAACATCCACCGGTTTCGGATCTCACGGTGCCCGTGTCGAGGATGTCAGGTTACTCTGGCACCTTGCCCAGGGCCGTGCAGCCGTCAAGGCGTCGGGCGGGATTCGCGACCTGACAAGCTGCAGGGCGATGCTCGAGGCTGGTGCGTCGCGCATCGGAACCAGCAGCGGCGTTGCCATCATGCGCGCCTGGCAGGAGGGGCTGCATGACTGAGGCCTCTCGCGGTAGGCGTCGCGTCATCCTGATCACCCTCGACGGAGTCGGGATCGGAGAGCTCCCTGACGCCGAACGCTACGGCGACGTCGGTGCGCATACCCTGCGCCATGTCGCCGAAGCCTGCGGGAGCCTCGATCTTCCCCACCTGCAGCGCTTTGGTCTCGGCAACATCGAGGCGCTGCCGGGCATCCCCCCCGTCCAAGACCCCAGCGCCATCTACGGGAAACTTGCCGAGATCTCCACCGGTAAGGATACCACTACGGGACACTGGGAGCTGGCCGGTCTGCCGACCCTGACCCCCTTCGCGACCTATCCCGAGGGATTCCCGGACGAGATCATCGCGGCATTCGCGACGGAGACCGGTTCGAGGCCTCTAGGGAATTGCGCGGCCAGCGGTACCGAGATTATCCGGTTGCTCGGCGAGGAACATTGCCGCACCGGTCGGCCGATCGTCTATACCAGCAGCGACTCGGTTTTTCAGATCGCAGCTCATGAGGACATCATTCCTCCGGAGCAACTGTACCGCATCTGCCAGGCAACTCGTGACCTGCTCGATCGTTACCGGGTCGCCCGGGTGATTGCCCGCCCGTTTGTCGGTCACCATGCTGAAGACTTCAAGCGCACTTCTCGGCGCCGTGACTTTTCGGTGCCGCCGCACGGTCAGACCCTGCTTGACCGGGTGGCGCACCAGGGGCTGCAGGTCCATGGCATCGGGAAAATAGAGGATATTTTTGTTAGGAGGGGGCTGACGTCGTCGGTCAAGACCGAGAGTGACCGAGACGGTATGGACAAGATCCTTGAGGCGCTCGTGAGGGTTGAGGCCGGCCTGATCTTCGCCAATCTGGTCGATTTCGACATGGTCTATGGCCACCGCAACGACGCCTTGGGTTTTGCCAGGAACCTCATGCAGTTCGATCGTTGGCTGCCAGAGATGATGGCACGTCTGAGGTCAGGGGACCTGCTCGTTATTACCGCGGATCACGGCTGCGACCCGCTCACTCCAGGTACCGACCATACCCGTGAATACGTTCCGTTGCTGGTCTGGCATCCTGGGCTGCATACCGGGCATTCGGTGGGAGTGCGGCCGAGTTTCGCTGATGTGGCGGCGACGGCGGCTAGCTGGCTGGGGTGTGAACAGGATTTCGGTACGAGTGTTCTGCCCGTCGTGGGCACTGATTAGCCGGTCTTCCAGATAAACAGTGGGTCTTTGCCTGCATCGAGCCCGAGGTGTTCGCTGAGGTCGTCGACCAGGCGCATTTCCAGATAACTTTCGAGCAACTTCCGGGTATCCTGCGTAATGTTGTCGAATTGAATACCTATTCCCTGGTTGTAGTTGTTTTCGGCCGAGGGGATGACCTGATAAATGACCTCCCCGACCACGTCGAGTTCCTGTTTCATGCCGAGCAGCGGAAGAATGATCTCGAGTTTCGTCCCGGTTGTGATCGGGGTGCCGCTGCGGATGAACATGCCGCCGGCGCTGAGGCACAGGACCTCGCCGAGGTTGAAGTGCTTGTTGCCGGGGCGGACCATGCCGGGGAGACGTACCTTGACGCGCACGTCCTGGCGGGGAATAGCTTCTAGGCACTTCTGGATCATTTCGTAGAGTGCAAAGATGTTGAGTGGAAGACTGAGCTTGAAGTGTGCGGGGAGGTCGCTGTCAGGCGTTGCCGGGCCGAGCTGGGCGATGATCGTATCTCTGGATTTGGCCAAGCGGGAAAGGAGCGGAAGAGAGCTGAGTTGCTCGTGTGTCAGGAGGGCTCCTTCAACCAACAGGAGCCGTGGCTTGAACTTTTTCAGCCGATTGTTAAGTTCCTGCGGAGAAGATACGGTCTCTAAAGGATAACCCCAATTTCCCAGGACCAAATCTAGAGAGGCTAGTACCTGTTTCTGCGAATGAAGGGCCAGAATTTTTTTCGGCATGACAGTCCTCAAGATTGAATAGATCATGTTATCAATTTAGAGAAAAATTTTCCAGCCTGTTGATAAAGTGAGGATATAAAAAAGGCGCTCACAGGGAGCGCCTTTTTCGGTCCGGCGAGTTACTTTTTCTTGCCCCGGGCGGCGCGCGCCTTGGCGAGTTTTTCTCCGAGGCCACGATCGATGGCCATCTGGCGGCGGCTCTCGCTGTAGTTTTTGGCTGCCAGCGGTTGTGAGCGAGGGATATCGAACTGCTTCCGATATTGACCGGGCTTCATGTCGTGAGCCGTCTTGAGGTGGCGTGCAAGGGTCTTCATTGATTTGCCGCAGATCATGCAGGTGATTTTGTCCTTGCCAAAGGCCTTCTTGCGAGATACGGCGGGTTCTTCTACAGAGCCGGTCGCCTCAACAACCTCTCCTTTTTCCATAGCGGCCAGGGCCTGATGCACCTGGGCCAGTTCTTCCATCAGTTCCTCTTTGCTCATCGGGGTGGTCGAAGCATGGGCCGCAACGATTTCAGCGGCCATTTCCAGCAAGTTTGCCATGTGTTTCATCTCCTTTACAGTGTGGTTGATAAAAGCAGTCGCTAATTTTTGACAGGAATCAAGCGAGAAGATATTTATAGCGAACATTATAGTATTTTCAAGTAAAATCTTTTTTGTTTTGTTTAGAATCCATTGTTAGACTCATCGAGATGAATGTTGTTTGTTGTTTTAGTGTTTTTGATTATATTCAAATTCACGTTTGTGCTGTTTTGAGACTGGTGCAAATATTAACGAAATCGAGGTGTCCGTGAATATTCGTGAGCAGATTGAGCAGCGAGAGGCATCACTTCTTTCCAGCTATGCGGCTTTGAGTTTTCGTTCAAGGGGGCGGGATCGAGAAGAAGAACCCTGCGCCGTTCGTACGTTGTATCAACATGATCGAGACCGGATTCTTCACAGCAAAGCATTCAGGCGACTCAAACACAAAACTCAGGTGTTTCTCTCACCGGAGGGTGATCATTATCGGACACGCCTGACGCATACTCTTGAAGTGGCGCAGATCGCCCGAACCGTTGCCAGAGCCTTGCGTCTCAATGAAGACCTGACCGAAGCCATCGCTCTCGGTCATGACCTCGGGCACACCCCGTTCGGGCATGCCGGCGAGCGGGTTCTCAACCACCTCACCCCAGGCGGTTTTCGCCATGAAACCCAGAGCTTAAGGGTTGTTGAAGTACTTGAAAAAGAAGGAAAAGGACTCAACCTCAGCTGGGAGGTCCGCAACGGCATTTCGCGTCATTCGAAAGGGCGCGGGGTCGTGCTGTCCAGAGACAGCGAGCAGATGCCCGTAACCCTCGAGGGGCAGGTGGTCAGGGTGTCGGACGTGATCGCCTATATCAACCATGACCTCGACGATGCGGTGCGCGCGGGCGTGATCGAAGCGTCGCACGTTCCCTCAGAGCTCCTGGATCTTCTGGGGCGGAGCCACTCACAGAGGATCAATACCCTAGTCCAAGACTTGATTCTTGCCTCCCTGGAAGACGGGGGGCAGAGCATACGCCTCTCGGCCAGCACGGATGAGGCCATGACGGCCCTGAGGGACTGGTTGTTTGAACATGTCTACCGCTCTGACCATGTGCATGCCGATTTTGAAAAAGCGTCGTACATTCTGTCCGAACTCTTCGGGTACTTCCTTGGCCATCCCGAGGCGCTGGCAGTTCGTACAGGACAGCGTGGCCGCCTTGATGAACCCGAGATCGCCGTTGCCGATTTCATTGCCGGCATGACGGATCGATATGCGCTTTCGACCTATCAGGAGCTGTTTATGCCGCGCCCCTGGAAAACGTCCTAAGGCCCTATAACCATTTGAATTTCCGAGGCAAAAGTCTTGACAGCCCCGGGGGCTTGTGCTAGCGTTATTCCGTTTTTCATTGTCTTTTCCACGAGTTGGGACGTTTGGGCGACGGGGGTGCCATGTCGGGATCCACAGAGATGAAGCTGGTTTTTCGTCTCGCAGGGATCGGCTTTTCCCTGCCAGTGAATCTGCTGGTTGAAATTGTCGAACTTCAGGAACCGCCCAAGGTGCCGCGCACCAAGGACGCCCCCCCGCATCCGGTGTCCTCTTTTCGTGGGGAGGCGATCCCGGTGGTCAATGTCGCAGAACAATTCGGCATTCCGAAGGTCTCCCGGCAGGGCCTGACAATGCTGGTTTTGCACGGTGAGCTGGGGCAGTGGGGTATGCTGGTCGACGACATCGTCGGCATCCGTCCCCGCATTGAGTTTGCGGAGAAAGACCTGTCGCCACTTTTTTCTTTGGGCGACAGGGCGCTCTACGATAAAATCGACGTCTGGCGAACCGAGCCGCTGGTTCGTTTTGAGCCGGATCGTTTTGCACCGCGGGGGGATGGGCAATGATCCCCAAGGTGGCACTGCTGGCGTATGGCGATCAAGGGTTTGCGCTCCCCGTCGAATCGATGGAGCATATTCTCCCATCGCCCAGAATACACCCGCTCCCACAAATGCACCGGTTGTACGACGGGGTGTTCCTGTACGACGCGCATGTAGTCCCACTTTTCCGCCTACATGAGTTGCTGGCGCCCGGTAGCAAGAGCGCATCTCCAGATCTAGCGTTTGTCGTTCTCTTTCTGACGGAGTTCGGGGTGCTCGGGCTCCCGGCCACGCAGGTTCAATGCGTCGTCGATCGGGCTGCTGGTTCCATCGAATCGGCTTCCGGCAAGAAAGGGCGTCGTGCGCAGCGATTCTTTGTCTTGGACGGGAAGAAGTTCCCGCTTCTCGATGCCACGTCATTGCTGGCTTTTCTGATGGCGGGCAGCGGGAATAATGAGGAGGCCTGAATGAGTAAAAAACTGCTGTTGGCCGACGACAGTATCACAATCCAGAAGGTCATCGGGATTACCTTCGCGAACGAGGATTACGAGCTGGTCGTCGTCGACAATGGTGATGCTGCCCTGCAGAAGGCCCAGGAGAATCGTCCGGATCTGGTGTTGGCCGACGTTTACATGCCGGGGAAGAACGGTTACGAGCTATGTTCGGCGGTCAAGTCCGACGCTTCTCTTCAGGGGGTCCCGGTCCTTCTGCTGGCGGGAACATTCGAGCCTTTTGACGAGGAGAAGGCCCGTGCCGCCGGCGCCGATGACTGGATCTCCAAGCCTTTCGAGTCTCAGGCCCTGATCGACAAGGTCGAGTCGCTGCTTTCGCGGCCTGCCACGGCGGCGCCCGCGCCGGCCGCGGCGGCACCGTCAGCCCCGACACCTCCTGCCGCACCTCCCCTCCAACCTGCCGCACCCGCTCCCCCTGCGCCGGCGGCGCCCGTCGAACCCGCTGCTGTGGTTTCACCGACCAGTGAGCCGGACATCTGGGACGATATGGCCGCGGATGACATTTTCGCCGAGGAGGAACCCGCTGCACCTGCTGCAGCCGAAGCGGCACCTGCCGTCATGGATGAGGATGACGATCTGTGGGGCGCCCTCGAAGAGGGAGACCTCGCCGAGGAGCCTCCCGTTTCGGCCGGAACGGATGAGGATGACTTGTGGGGAGCGCTCGACGAAGAGATGGCCGAGCCGGCCGTTGCCGCCGATGAGGACGCGTTTGATTTCGCAGAAGAGCTGGAACCTGCTGCACAGCCGGCGTTGGCTGCCGTAGCTCCAGCCCCCCCTCCTGTGGTCGAGTCGGCGGACGAAGATATCCTTTCGCTCGACGAGGACGACATCCTTGCAGAGGAGGATATCGAGCTGATCGAAGAGCCGACCGACATCGGTGCCGAAGATTTCGAGTTTGATGACAATCGTGCCGGTGCCGATATCGAAATCCCCGAGCCTGACGAGATCGACGTGACTGCAATGGCCGCCGAGTCGCCAGTCTCGTCGACCGAAGATGAGCTCGACTGGGGGGACCTTGCCGAGCCCTCCGAGATGGCCGAAATGTATGACAGTTTCGAAGAGGAGCTCACTCCGCCGATCATGCCCACGGCGACGCCCGCACCCGTGACTGTACCTGCGCCGGAGCCCGCACCCGCGGCGGCACCCGTGGTAGCACCTGTGCCGGAGCCTGCACCCGCGGCGGCACCTGCCCCGGAGCCCGTACCCGTGGCAGCACCTGCTGCGCCCGAGCCGGAACAGCTTGAGCAGCTGGTGGCCGGTCTCGACGAGAGCCAGCTCCGGGCGGTGATTGAGAAGGTAGCCCCGGGAATGCTTGAGCGCATCGTCTGGGAGGTCGTACCCGATCTGGCCGAAAACATGATCCGAGAAGAGCTCAAGAAGATCCGCGAAGAAGCCGGCTGATTCAGCCGCTACAGCCGTGTTGACCGTCAGAACGGGGATTGCTACAATCCCCGTTCTTTTTATTCAGTCCCGGGAAGGAAACACCGATTCATGGACGTCAAACTCGACAAGGGTTACGAACCTCGGCAGGTCGAAGGGAAATGGTATCAGGCATGGGAGAACGGGGGCGTGTTTCACGCCGACGAAAACTCGCCCAAGCCGCACTATGCGATCGTCATCCCGCCGCCGAACGTCACCGGCGTGTTGCATATGGGGCATGCGCTCAACAATACCCTCCAGGACATCCTGGTGCGTTGGAAGCGCATGACCGGTCACGAAGTACTGTGGATGCCCGGGACGGATCATGCGGGCATCGCCACCCAGAACGTGGTGGAAAAACAGCTTGCTGCCGACGGGAAGGACCGTCACGAGCTGGGACGTGATGCTTTTGTCGAACGGGTATGGCAGTGGCGCGAGGAGTCGGGCGGGCAGATCATCAACCAGCTGAAGAGGCTCGGTGCTTCCTGTGACTGGCAGCGCGAACGCTTTACCATGGACGAGGGCCTCTCCACGGCGGTCCGTGAAGTCTTTGTCCGCCTTTACGAAGACGGCCTGATCTACCGCGACAACCGCCTGATCAACTGGTGTCCCCGTTGTCATACGGCGCTCTCCGATCTCGAGGTTGAGCACGAGGACAAGAAAGGGCATCTCTGGCACCTGCGCTACCCGGTGCTCGGGACCGACCGCTTCCTGGTGGTGGCCACGACCCGTCCCGAGACCATGCTCGGAGACACGGCGGTGGCCGTCAACCCGGAGGATGAGCGTTATGCCGACCTGATCGGCGGGAAGGTACTCCTGCCGCTGGTCAACCGCGAGATCCCGATCATCGCCGACGAGTATGTCGATGCCGAGTTCGGCTCCGGGGCGGTCAAGATTACTCCGGCCCACGACTTCAACGACTTCGAGGTCGGGAAACGGCACGACCTCGAGAAGATCAATATCTTCGATGAGTCGGGTAATATCAACGAGAACGGCGGGCCGTATGTCGGTCAGGAGCGCTACGAGGCGCGTGCCAACGTGGTCGCCGACCTCGAGAACCAGGGGCTGCTCGAGAAGATCGATGACTACGCCAACGCGGTCGGCGAGTGCTACCGTTGCAAGACGGTCATCGAGCCGTACATGAGCAAGCAGTGGTACGTGAAGGTCGGTCCGTTGGCCGAAGAAGCGATCAAGGCCGTGCAAGAGGGGAATACCCGCATCGTCCCCGCACAGTGGGAGAAGACCTACTACGAGTGGATGTTCAACATCCAGGACTGGTGCATCAGCCGTCAGATCTGGTGGGGGCACCGCATCCCGGCCTGGTTCTGCGATGACTGCGAACACATCACCGTCTCCCGAGAGGATGCTACCGCCTGCGAAAAATGCGGGAGTGCCAACCTGCGCCAGGAGACCGATGTTCTCGACACCTGGTTCTCCTCGGCCCTGTGGCCGTTTTCGACCATGGGTTGGCCGGAACAAACCGAGACACTTCAGAAGTTCTATCCGACCTCCTGCCTGGTGACCGGGTTCGACATCCTGTTCTTCTGGGTCGCGCGCATGATGATGATGGGGCTCAAGTTCATGGAGGATGTCCCTTTCAAGGACGTCTACATCCATGCCCTGGTACGCGACGCCCAGGGTCAGAAGATGTCGAAGAGCAAGGGGAACGTCATCGATCCGCTGCATGTTATCGACGAGTACGGCGCCGATGCCTTCCGCTACACCCTTGCGGCCTTCGCCGCCATGGGGCGCGACATCAAACTCTCCACCGAACGGATCGGCGGCTATAAGGCATTTGCCAACAAGCTCTGGAACGCGGCGCGATTCACTCTCATGAATCTGCAGGACTTCGATCCCTCGCGGGTCAGTCTTGAGCGCGACGATCTCTCACTGGCCGATCGCTGGATCCTGGTCCGTTTTGCCGAGGCCGCTCGAGGCGTCAACCAGGCCCTGGCCGACTACAAGTTCAATGAGGCCGCCAGCACTCTGTACGCCTTCACCTGGAACGTCTTCTGCGACTGGTACATCGAACTCGCCAAGGGGGACCTCTATGGCGACGATCCGGTCGCCAAGGAACGCGTTCAGTCGGTCCTTTTCACTGTCCTCGAACAGCTGCTGCGTCTGCTGCACCCGCTGATGCCGTTCATTACCGAGGAAATCTGGCATACCCTGCCGGGGGAGCGCCCTGCTCCGTTCATCATGCAAAGCGCCTACCCCGATGGTTCGGGCCTTCCCGCCGACGAGCAAGGCGCTGCACAGATGGAGATCGTCATGGACGTGGTCCGGGCGATCCGGAACATCCGCGGCGAGATGGATGTCCCCCCGTCCAAGCAGGTTGCCGCAGTGCTCGACTGCAAGAGCGCCGATACCGCCGCGATCCTCAACGACTATGCCGGATATGTACAGGCTCTCGGCAAGGTCGACGACTTCAGCTGCGGCGTGGGTGTCGACCGTCCCGACAAGGCCGCGACCCAGGTGGCCGGCACGGTCGAGGTGCTGCTCCCCCTGGCCGGGCTGGTCAACCTCGAAGAGGAGGAGAAGCGCCTGACCAAGGAGATCGTCAAGGTGCAGAAGGACGTCGACATGTTCACCAAGAAACTCTCCAACGAGAAGTTTGTCGCCAATGCCCCTGCCGAGGTCCTCGAAAAGGACCGCGGGAAGCTGGTCGCGGCGGAAGAAAAGCTTTCGATCCTCAAGGAGAGCCTCGAAAAGATACAGGGTCTGATGTGATGGCCATCGGAACATGAAGAAAAAGGCCGGGCACTTGCCCGGCCTTTTTCTTTTGCGGCGTGGCCTGGAGCGGCTTGGGAGGGAGATGGTCTATACTGGAGGTGGACAGAAAAGGAGAGACGCCATGAACGTGCGGCAAGCCTTGCTCGATCCGACCAGCGTCTTCGAGCGGCCGGAAGATATCCTTCGCGAACGAACATTGACGCGTGACGAAAAGATCGAAATTTTGCGGCGCTGGGAATACGACGCGCTTGACCTGGAGGTCGCCACGGAGGAGAACATGCCCGAGGGGCCTCCCAGCCAGCTCGGCGCGGTGCTGAGGGCGCTTCGCCAGCTGAACGTGCAGTCCGACTGCGAGCATGCCCCGCCGACCAAGCAGGGCGGCGGCCGAAACTGACCTACTCCCCTCCCGAGTGCGCGGCACGGTAAGTGCGCCGGTAGTCATTGAGAACCTGTTCGCGGATCTCGCGGGTTTTTTTTGCCCCTTCGCCGAAGGTCTTCAGGTACGAGAAATACATGGATGGGAAGTTGAGGTAACGCCAGCGGCCGCGGTCGACCCGCTGCATCGCCACCAGGTTCCCCTCGACGATTTTTTCGTTGAATTCGGCGGCTTCCTGGTACTTCTCTTCGTTGATCATGCGCAGCGTGATAACCGAGCTCTGGGCCTGGGTGGTCCAGAGCATATAGACGCTTTCGTTGACCGCATGGCAGAAGCCTAGGGCATAGGCGGCGGCAAGAACGAACAGGACGAAAAGAGTCAGAAGGGTTTTTTTCATGGGGGGCTTCCTCGCTGCTGACGAACCTGATCCGTTGGCCCGATAGTTCGGTGTCCTACGTGACATGCATGGCTCGGCAAAGGCCGTGTCGCATGCCCCTGTCTATAGCATTCAATGGTCGTTTACCCCTAGAGAAATGACGCCTTCTCGGACATGTGTGGCACCGGGCCGGGATAAAGGTTCGCTATACTGGTGTTACGTCAATGTCGGAGACATGTCATGATCAAAGGTGTTCTTGTCGATTTGAGCGGCACGGTCTATCTCGGGAACGAGCCTCTGCCGCGGGCCCTTGAAGCTCTCGAGTTGTTGCATGCTCATCAGATACCGGTTCGTTACGTGACCAACACCTCCAGAAGGTCGCGCCGGTCCATCCATGAAAGTCTGCTCGGAATGGGGATGAAGATCCCCGCCGAGGAGATTTTCACCGCTCCTCGGGCCGTCGCCGGTTATCTCAAGAGCCACGGGCTCTCCCCCTGGTTGCTGGTTCATCCCGGCATCGAGGAAGAATTCGCGGGATTGGTGGCCGGGAGCCCGGATGCGGTGGTGGTCGGGGATGCGGCCCAGGGTTTTTCCTACGATAATCTCAATCACGCCTTTCGACTGTTGCTCGACGGGGCACACCTGCTGGCGGTGGGTGACAACCGCTACTTCAAGGATACGGAGGGGATGAGTCTCGATGCGGGGCCGTTCGTCAGGGCTCTGGAGTATGCGGCCAGCTGCGAGGCGATTGTGCTCGGCAAGCCGGCGCCGATCTTTTTTCATGCAGCCTCTGCGCAACTCGGCTGTGACCTGCATGAGACCCTGATGATCGGCGACGACGTCTTCTCCGATGTGAACGGGGCGTTGCGGGCAGGAATGAAGGGAGCGCTGGTGAAAACCGGCAAGTACCGTCCTGGCGACGAGCGGCACATCGTTGGCCCTGGGGCCTGCCTGTGCGACGACCTGTACGAAGCCGTGTGCGGGGTGCTGGGAGGTTAGCCGTGTTACACCACCCGGATCCGTCGTTCGTCGAACATCACCACCTGTCCCGCATGGATCTTACAGCGTTTGCGGGTCTCGACGGCACCATCGACCTCAACGAGCCCCTCGGCAATGACCTGCTTGGCGCTCCCCCCGCTGTGGGTCAGGCCGGTCAGCTTGAGCAGGTCGCACAGCTCCACGTGCGCGTGTCCTTCCAGGTCGAATTCCTCCATGACGGTCCTCCGGTTAGGTTAACGATGCGGCGCTCTGCGGCGGCGGGTAATCCCCTGCGACGGTTTCTTGTGTGAGTTTTTGCGCGGCGGCTCCGTGCGCAACGCGACCCAGACCGCGTGGCGATAGCCCCCTTTGCCGGGCCGCTCGCAGCGAACGCTGAACCCCCCATCTTCGAGGCGTTTTTGAAAGGCGGCGTCTGGGTTCTCCCCCCAGATCGCAAAGACACCTTGAGGTTTGAGGGCAGCATGGACCTGGGCGATGGCGCGACTGCCGTAGAGGGGGTCGAGGAGCCTGTCGGTCTTGGGGTGTGGACCGCGGTAGAGGTCGTAGATCACCGCATCAAAGTGCTCAGGTGCAGAGGTTCGGACCAGCTCGGCGACGTCGCTGATCGCGAGCGTGACACGGGGGTCGCCGGCCGCATGCCCGGTCAACTGTGCGAGCGGGCCGTGACACCACTCGACGATCTTCGGGTTGAGCTCTGCTACCGTGACCTCGGCGTCAGGTGGGAGTGCGTCGAGTACGGACCGCAGGGTAATCGCCATCCCCAGCCCTCCGACCAGCACTCGGGGTGCGGAGCGCCCCCGCAGGGGGCGGCAACCGAGCTCTCCGAGGGCCGCCTCCGAGCGTTGAGCGCGGCTGTTCATCAGGACTTGCGGGCCGACGGTGATCAGAAAGTCATCTTCACCGCGCTGGCGCAACTCGAGCACGCCTTCATCGTCGGTGAAAAAGCGATCGAGAACCTTCCAGGGGATGGCCATGGAGCGCTGGTCCTTTCGCTATCCCTGTGCGGGAAGACGGTAGAGGTGGGTGCAGAATTCCTCGAGTTGACGCTTTTCCACGAGTTCGCACCCGAGGTTCTGGTAGGTCTTGCGGACCTCGAAGTTGTACTCCCACAACATCCCGGAAACCAGCAGGTGCCCGCCCGGTTTGAGCCGGGCGACAATCTGTTCGGCCAGGTCAAGGAGCAGGTCGCCGTAGATGTTGGCCAGTATCAGATCGAAGCTCTCGTCACCGAGAGTGCTGATGGAGCCGGCCACGTTACGGACTCTCGCGCCGAAACCGTTGTGCTCGCAGTTTCGGGCACAGGTCCGGACCGCCTCGGGACTGATGTCGATACACACCGCGCTGGCGGCGCCGAGATGGAGAGCGGCGAGTGCGAGGATACCGGTGCCGCTGCCGAGATCGAGGAGGTGAGCTCCTGTCGCCACGGGGTGCTTTTCGAGCAGTTCGAGGCAGCTGGCGGTGGTCTCGTGCTCGCCCGAGCCAAATGCGCCGCGGCCGATCACCAGGTCAATCCGTCCGTCTTCCGAACGGGACTCCCCCGGGGGGGTGATTCTGAACCTCCCTCCGATGGGGAAGGGTTCGAAGAGACGCGGGTCGTTCATCTTGTTCTCCTTGGGCTCGTCAGGTTACGCAGACGAAATCGATCCCTTCGCGCAGGCCACGCTGCCGAGCAAATTGACGTACCTGGGGTCGAGCCTCACGGGCTCCGATGGTGATCAACATCGGGCCCTGAACCGTTGTGAGCTCTTCGATCGGGACGACCGGGGCGCCATGGATCGTCTGGCCGATCTTTTTCGGGTCGATCTCTACCCAACGCGCGACGCTGACCCCGAGAGCCTGAAGGGTCTTTCGCCAGCTCTTCCCTTCGGTGCCGGCTCCCCACAGGGTCACCGAGTCGTGTCCCCGCAGATAACCCTTCCGCAGGTAGTGGGCCCGGCAGTCGCGAAACGCCTGCAGGGACAAGGCCGGCGAGGTGCGGGTGAGGCGATCGGCGTGGTCGCGCCAGAAGACCAAGGTCTCGGGGTGGCGTGCAAAGCGCGCACCGGACGCGGCGTAACGTAGCCACAGGTCGTAGTCTTCGGGCCAGCCATGGTCGATGTATCCCCCCAGCGCGAGGATCCTGCCGGTACGCAGCATCACCGAGGGGTTGGCGAAGGGGGATTCGACGTACATGTCGCGAACGATTTCGTCGTGCTCAAGGTGGCTGTTGAGCCATGCCTCGTAGGCACGCATCCCGTCACTCAGGCGGGGGCGGGGAAAGTGACGGATGCGGGTTGCGAGCAGGTCGAGATCAGGATCGTTCTGCATGACCGCGACCTGTCGTTCGAGTCGCCGCGGGTGACAGATGTCGTCGCCGTCCATGCGCGCCAAGAGCTCTCCCCGGCAGTGTTCGAGACCAAGGTTGAGGGCCCTGATCAAGCCAGTGCGGCCGGGAGAAAGAACCCGGATGCGCGGATCGGAATGTGCCGCCTCGCAGAGCAACGCGGGGGTCTGGTCATCCGAGCCGTCGTCAACTACGACAAGCTCCCAGTCGTTGTATGTCTGGCGTTGCAGGGAGGTGAGGGCGGCCGCGAGGTAGTTCCCCTCGTTGTGGACCGACATCAGCACCGAGACTCGTGGAGAATTCACAGCCCGGCGCTCCGTAACGCCAGCAGGATCAGGGTGTAGCTCAGGCACGAAGCGAGCGTCGAGATCATTACGATCGAGCCGGAGAGCTCGGCGTCTCCGCCGAGCTGATGGGCGAGAATGTAGTTGGCCGTGGCCGCCGGGGTCCCGGCGATCAGCACCCCGATCGCAAAATCGAGGCCGCCGACATCCGCGAAACGGAGCAGGATTGCGGTCAGCAGCGGCAGCAGCACAATCTTGCTGAAGGTCGAAAGGCCGGCGATCACGAGGTCACCACGGAGCTTCTCGAGCGAGAACGAGGCGCCGATCGCGAGCAGTGCCAGGGGGAGGGCCATCCCGGTGGCGATATGCAGGGTCCGTTCGAGCAGCAGCGGCATCGGGATGCCGATGAAACTCCAGATGATGCCAAGCGCCGAGGCGATGATCAGCGGGTTGAGAGCAAGCTGACGCAGCCACGAAACGTTGCCGGCCGCTTCGGATCTTTCACGCTGAGGAAGGAGCAAGGCGCTGATGGCGAACAGGTTCAGGGCCGGGACGAGAAAACCCATCAGCAGTCCGGCGCGTGTCAGCCCATCCTCGCCATAGGCGTTGAAGACCATGGCCAGACCGACGTAGGCGAGGTTGCCGCGGAACGCACCCTGGCTGAAGGCACCGAGGGTGGCTGCCGGATAGCGGCGCAGCTTGCCCCAGGCCAGCGAGGTGATAAAGACGAGCAGCAGGGAGACGATCGAAACCAGCACAAGCCTCGCGTTAAAGCTCGCCAGGAAGTCCGCGGTGCCGATCTTGTAGAAAAGCAGCATGGGGAGCGCGACATAGAAGACCAGGCGATTGGTCTGGTAGATAAACGCCTGATCGATCATTTTCCAGCGACGTAACAGGGTCCCCAGGCCGATCACGGCAAATACCGGCAGGACGATGGTGAAAATGTCGAAAATCAGCATGGCGCGCTCCAGGCTGTGAGCATAGCCAAGCGTGCCCTGCTTGTCCAATATTTTCGCTGTGATAGCCTGCTGACGACTTGCGCACCAGGCTCCCTTGGTTTACAAAGAGGTATGCGCAGAGAGAATCTCATCCGGCTCGCCATTCTGGTTGCCTTGACGGTTGGCATTACGGCCCTTCACTACCTGACGACCACCGAACGGGAAGCACTTCACGACATCTATCGACGCCTCTATTACGTTCCGATCGTGCTCGGCGGGCTGTGGTTTTCGCTGCGCGGCGGCATCGCGCTGGCCGTTTTCGCCTCGTTGCTCTACCTGCCGCATATTTTCCTGCACTGGGGGCATCACCCCAGTATCCGGGTCGAGCAGTATCTCGAGATCGTGCTCTACAACCTGATCGGCTTCATGACCGGCTTTTTTGCCGCCCGCGAACGCCGGCTCAAGGAACTGGCGCAACAGTCCGCGGGCCAACTCGAGGAGAGCTACGCCAAGTTGCGCGACCAAGCCGACCAGATCCTCGAGATCGAGGAGCAGCTGCGTCGGGCGGACCGCCTTTCGGCCCTCGGTGAGCTCTCGGCCGGCATGGCCCACGAGATCCGCAACCCGCTCGGTTCGATCCGCGGCACGGCGGAGATTCTTCAGGAGGGGTTCTCGGCTGACGACAGGCGTTACGAGTTTGCACGGATTCTCGTCAAGGAGGTGGATCGTCTCAACCGGGTGGTCCAGGATTTTCTGACCTTTGCTCGCCCCGACCCGCCTCAGCGTGAAGAGTTCACTCCCCGTGAAGTCCTCGAAGAGGTCCTGCAGCTGGTCCAGCAGCCGGCTCGCAGTCAACGGGTGGAGTTGGAGTTGCAGGTGGATACTGCACGGTCGCTGTGCGGGCACCGCGAACAGCTCAAGCAGGTCTTCCTGAACCTCGTGCTCAATGCCCTCCAGGCGATGCCCGAAGGCGGACGCCTGGCGGTCAATGTTGACGGAGAGGGGGGCGGAATCGTCGTCCGGTTTCGGGACACCGGTTCAGGGATCCCCCCGGAGGTTCAGGACCGGGTCTTCAATCCCTTCTTTACCACCCGCCGGGAAGGGACCGGACTCGGCCTTGCGATTACCCAGAGGATCGTCAGCGGCCACGGCGGAACGATAGAGATCGCGGAATCCTCGGAGCGAGGGACCGTGTTTGCCGTCACTCTCCCGTACAGCGAGGAATGTCGAGAGCGCTATGGCCGCTGATACCATCCTGATCATCGAAGACGATATCTCCCTGCGCCGGGTTCTGGAGTTTACCCTCGAGGAGGCCGGTTACCGGGTCCTCACCGCCGTCGACGGCACGCAGGGGCTGAAGCTTTTTCGCGAGCATCGCCCGACCCTGGTGATCACCGACATCCAGATGCCGGGGGTCACCGGCATCGAGGTGCTGCAGAAGGTCAAGGAACTCTCCCCGGAGACCCTGGTGGTGGTCATTACCGCCTTTGCCAGCGTCGAACAGGCTGTCGGGGCCATGAAGTCCGGGGCCTACGACTACCTGACCAAGCCGTTCAGCCGGGACCAGTTGCGCCTGACGGTCCAGAAGGCGTTGGCCTATCTCGCGCTTCAGCAGGAAAATGTGCGCCTGCGCGAGAAATTGGGGGAGAAAACCGCGCTCGAAAGGATCGTCGGGGTCAGCGACGGTATGCGCCAGATAGTCGAGATGATTCGTCGCGTCGCGCCGAGCGATGCGACAGTCCTGATCGAAGGTGAGAGCGGGACAGGCAAGGAGCTGGTGGCGCGCGCGGTTCATGAACTGAGTGAGCGGCATGGAGGGCCCTTCGTGGCAGTCAACTGCGCCGCCATTCCACGTGAGCTGCTCGAGAGCGAGCTGTTCGGTCACCTGCGCGGCGCTTTTACCGGGGCGGTGCGCGACCGGGTTGGCAAATTCGAACAGGCTGCCGGGGGGACGTTGTTTCTGGACGAGGTGGGAGAGCTCCCCCTCGATCTCCAGCCCAAGCTGCTGCGGGCACTCCAGGAGAGGGAGATCGAACCGGTGGGTGGCACGCCGCGCACTGTCGACGTACGCCTGGTGGCTGCCACCAACCGTCACCTCGAGAAATCCATGCGCGAGGGAGGCTTTCGCGAGGACCTCTATTATCGTCTTGCGGTCGTCCCACTGCAGCTCCCCCCGTTGTGTCAGCGCCGTGAGGATGTGCCGCTTCTGGTGAATCATTTTCTTGCCAGCAAGGGGAAAGAGAGGGTCGAGGTCTCCGACGCGTTCATGCAACGCCTGAGTGCCTATGACTGGCCGGGGAATGTCCGCGAACTGCAGAACGTCATCGAGCGGACCCTGGTGCTGAGCCGCGGCGAGCGGCTCGAGGCCGACGATCTCCCCGAGTCGATTCGCGAGAGAGGGCCTGCTCCTCAGGGAGGGGTCGTGTCGCTCCCGGCGGACGGCTATCCTCTGGCCCGGATTGAGGAGGAGGCGGTACGCGGTGCTCTGGAGCGTTGTGACTGGAACCAGACCCGAGCTGCGGCTTTTCTCGATATTCCTCGACACGTACTGGTGTACCGAATGGAGAAATACGGGATCACAAGGAGGGGTGGGTGATGCGGCGAGTTCTCGTGGTCGGTGCCGTCATGCTGCTGTGCGCCTCGCTCGCCTGCGCAGACCGTACTTCCCGGCGGACCCCCGTCGTCGAGGCGCTGGAAAAGGCCGGACCTGCGGTGGTCAACATCCGCACCGAGCAGATTGTCAAACGGCGCAGTTCTCCGTTTTTCGGCTTCGGCGGGAGTCTTTTTGAAGACTTCTTCGGCGAGTTCGGACCGTCGCGGCTCTATACCTCCCAGTCTCTCGGTTCGGGGGTGCTCGTCGATGCACGCGGGTACATCCTGACCAATGCGCACGTGATCGAAAAAGCCTCCAAGATCTTCGTGGCCTTACCCGATCAGCTCAAGGAGCGACAGGTGACGCTGGTCGGGGTGGACCGCCGTCTCGACCTGGCGGTTCTAAGGCTTGAGGGCGAGGGGAGTTTCCCCTCCCTCCCTCTCGGCGATTCGGACGAACTGATGCTCGGCGAGACGGTCATTGCCGTCGGCAACCCCCTCGGTCTCGGGCACTCGATCACCACCGGCGTGATCAGCACTGCGGCCCGTCGACTCCCCACCGAGGACGGCAGCCTTTCGGTCTTCGTGCAGAGTGATGCGTTGATCAACCCCGGCAACTCGGGGGGGCCCTTGCTCAACCTCGACGGCGAGCTGGTCGGCATCAACACGGCCATCGCACGGCAGGCCCAGGGGATAGGCTTTGCCATCCCGTCCAACGTGGTGCGTCGGGTGCTGAACGAGCTGATCACCTACGGCAGGGTCCGTCCCGGCTATTTGGGGTTGTTCCCCGGGGAGGTCGGCCGGGCTTTTACCCGCGCCCGGGGCGGGGGAGGGGTGCTGGTAACCGAAGTCGAACCGGACAGCTCGGCGGCACAGGCGGGGCTCACCGTGGCCGACGTGATCCTGGCGATCGACGATATTCCTGTCGACACGGTCCGAGAGTTTCTCGCCCTGGCGGCCACCTATCCCCCGGGGAGCCGTCTCAACGTCAGCTACCTGCGCGGCACCAGGGAGTCTCACGTGGCTCTCCGGGCCGCCACAATTCCGGATGGTTATCCGCGCCGCTATGCGCTCAAGGTCTTCGGTTTCTGGGTGCGCCAAGGGCGGGGCGGACTTGTGGTCGACGAGCTGGCCCCGGGAGGGGCCGCCGAGAAGGCCGGGATGCAGCCCGGTGACGTGCTCGCGGAAGTCGGGGGCACGCGGGTTGAAAGCCTTGCCGCGTTCGACGAACTGCTGCAGGAGAACCTCGGGGTATACCCGCTCAACTTCCTGATTGTGCGCCGTAACAACGGCTATTACCTCGATTTGCCCTAGGAGGGATGATGGCGACCCTGATCGATTCCCCAGATGCTCTGCGCCGTGCGGGTGAAGAACAGTTTCGACTCTCCGGCTGGGTGGAGACGGCCCCCTTCGAGGATTTGCTGCAGATGCAGATCGACTCGGCCGAACAGGGGCGCGCCGTGCTGCGCATGCCGTTTACTGTCAAGCACGCGATGGGTGCAGGGCTGATGCACGGAGGGGCACTGACCAGTCTGGCCGATACCGCGGTGGCAATGGCTATCAAGAGTCTGCTCCCCGAAGGGACGCATTTCGCCACGACCGATCTGCAGGCCCGCTTCGTGGCTCCGGTGTCCGAAGGGGAGGTGCGCGCGGTCGCCTTGGTCGAAGGACCCCGGGGACGAACCTTTTTGGGTGAGGCGCGGGTTTACGACTGCAAGGGTAACGAAGTTTTTCATTTCACTTCGACGTTTCGCGTCGCGCGTGGGCAGGGGTTCGATGAGGCGGAGTGATTTTGAACGTGAAGTGGCCCGGGTCATCGATACGATCCCCGAAGCGTTCCGGCGTCATTTCGAGAATCTAGCCTTTGTCGTCGAAGATCGTGCCGATGCCGAACTCCTTGCCGAGGCCGGTTACGGGCCGGACGAGGAACTGCTCGGGTTCTACCGCGGTTATCCTCTGAGCGAACGTCAGCATGACCTCGTTCAGCTCGAGCCCGACTTGATCTACCTTTTCCAGGCGAGCATCGAAGCCGAGGCGTATGCGGCAAGGCTCCCGGTCAGGCGGGTGATCTTCGAGACGGTTTTGCATGAAGTGGCCCATTACTTCGGGTTCAGCGAAGAGGAGATGGATCGTATTGAGGCGCTCTGGGCGGGTGGAGACGCTTGACATTTCACCCTGCACAGGGGTAGAAAAACTCTTCATGCTTGTCGTGCCGGCCATTGACTACTACAGGAAGGTGTCTTCATGAAAAACCTGCGTCTGCTCCTTCTTCTTGCGGCATTCCTGATGTTGGCCGGCCCCTCGGGGGTTCTGGCTCTCGGGGGTGGAACTGCAGTTCGCGTGGGAAATATGGCTCCCGACTTTACCCTGAAAGACCTGTCCGGCAAGCCGGTTACCCTTTCGGATCTGCGCGGCAAGGTGGTCTTCCTGAATTTCTGGGCGACCTGGTGTCCGCCGTGCCGTACCGAAATGCCGTCCATGGAGATGCTCAACGAAGTCTTTTCAGGGAACGATTTCGTGATGTTGGCGGTCAACGTCGAACGCGAAGGGGAGAAGACGATCCCGTCGTTTCTCGAGCGCAACCCTCATTCGTTCACCATCCTGCTCGACCTTGAGGAGCAGGTGCAACGCAGTTACGGGGTTTTCCGCTTCCCGGAGACTTTCCTGATCGACAAGGCGGGACGGGTTGTTCGCCACTACATCGGAGCCTACGATTGGTCGGCGGTCCAGATCCTCAAGCAGGTCAAGGAACAGGTTGATAAGTAGATATGACGCAGCAAGGTGACCTGACTTTCTGGGTGGCATTCCTCTACGGATTCCTATCGTTTATCTCCCCCTGTGTTCTCCCTCTGATCCCCAGCTACATGGCGTTCATCACCGGCCTGTCGTTTGCACAACTCAACGTGGAGAAGCCTGGGGCCAAGGTGCGTGTCTCGGTCCTGCTCCATGCCGGGGTCTTCGTTCTCGGTTTTTCGGCGGTCTTCGTAGCCCTGGGCGGGCTTGCCGGGATGGCCTCCGAAACCCTGCGTGCTTCCCTCGAGGAGGGGATCTACTGGGTTCAGAAGGTCGGTGGCGTGCTGATTTTCCTGTTCGGCCTGCACATGAGCGGGATACTGCCGTTTCACGCCCTTCTCGGAGAAAAGCGCCACCATTTTCATAACAAGCCCCAAGGCTTTATCGGCACCTTCCTGGTCGGCCTGGCGTTTGCTGCAGGCTGGACCCCGTGTATCGGCCCGATTCTCGGAAGCATTCTGATGATGGTCGCCGGCACCGAGAGTGATTATCTCAAGGGGATGGAGTTGCTCGCCGTCTACTCGCTGGGCCTTGGACTCCCCTTTATTTTCGCCGGGCTGCTCTTTCATGAGTTTCTCGTCTTCTTCAATCGCTTCAAACGCTACATCCGCTTGACTGAAATTGTCGCCGGGGTGCTGATGATGGCGGTCGGCATTCTGCTCTTCTTCGACCTGCTCGGTCGTCTGACCGGGTACATGTACCGACTCTTCCCTTTACAGTAAAAATACGATTTGTTGCTTGACAGCGGATGCGAACTTCTCTTAATTTGAAAATCATTTTCAATTTAAGAGGGGAGGCGTATGGAGCGCAAGCAACAGTTCAGGGAGTTTCTCGCTCAACAGGGACTCAAGTCGACCAATCAGCGTGAAATTATCCTCGATGAATTTCTCAAGAGCGACTCGCACCTGTCGACCGAGGACATGTACTTGCGGTTGCGCAAGAAGCACCCGAATATCGGCTATGCAACCGTGCATCGGACGCTCAAGCTCTTCTCGGCCTGCGGGATTGCTGCCGAGCGGCAATTCGGTGACGGTCAAACCCGTTACGAACGAACCAGCGAAGAGGAACACCACGATCATCTGATCTGTACCCGCTGCGGCACGATACTCGAGTTCGAGGACCCGGAGATCGAACGCCTGCAGGAGGCCGTCGCCCGGCAATACCAGTTCACCATCATGCGTCATCGCCTCGAAATCTACGGTGTCTGCAGCAAGTGCCAGTAAGCTTTTGATCCTCGTTGAATTCAGAGCCTATTTAGGAAAGAGTGTTTAGCCCATGAGCACCCCCTCCGAAAGCTGCCCACGGGTCGTCCTGGTCGGCAACCCCAATGTCGGCAAGAGCGTGCTGTTCAATGCCCTGACCGGCGCGTACACGACCGTTTCAAATTATCCCGGTACGTCGGTCGAAATCTCGCGTGGTTACACTGATATCCGCGAACGCCGGTACGAGGTGCTCGACACCCCCGGTATGTACTCGCTTCTCCCGATCAGCGAAGAGGAGCGTGTCGCACAGCGTATTCTGCTCAAGGAGTCGGCCGATGTGGTCCTGCACGTGGTCGATGCCCGTAATCTTGAGCGCATGCTGCCGATGACACTGCAGCTGGCCGAAGCGGGTCTGCCGCTGATTCTGGTGGTAAATATCCTCGACGAGGCCAAGCGGCTCGGGATCGAGATTGATCTCGGCGTTTTGCAGGAGCGACTCGGCATCCCGGTTGTCGGAACTGTCATGGCCAAGCGTCAGGGGTTGGCCGAGCTGAAGACGGCTATATACCAATACGAATCCTATCGACCGTTCTATCCATATGCGACGGACCTGGAACGCGATATCTGCAAGGTCGCCGCGCTGCTTAACGGTGACTATCGCTTCTCTGCTCGTGCCATGTCGATTCTGCTGATGAAGAAGGATCTGGAGGTCACCCGTCTGGTCGAACAGCAGGAGGGGGTTGGTTTCCCCGCGGTGCGCGAGATGGTGAGGGATATCACCTTTGAGCGACGAGCCGATTTGCATCTGCGCATCAATCTGGAACGTCGTCGTGTTGTGTCGGGAATCCTCGAGGGCGTGATCCGTGAGGTGGCCCCCAAGAGAATCTCGTTTGCCGACTGGCTTTCGCATCTATCGATCGATCCCTGGACCGGTATACCGTTGCTGCTGGTGGTGCTCTATTTCGGACTCTACCAGTTTGTCGGCGGATTCGGGGCGGGAACGGTCGTCGATTTCCTCGAGGGGACGATCTTCGAGGAGCACGTCAACCCCTGGTTCATTGCGCTCGCGGATCGCTGGGTCACCTGGGCATGGCTGCATGAACTGTTAGTGGGCGAGTACGGGATCTTTACCCTTGCGGTCCGCTATGCTGTGGCCCTGGTGATGCCGATCGTCGGGACCTTTTTCATCGCTTTTTCGATTCTGGAAGATTCGGGGTATTTCCCGCGCCTGGCCATGCTGGTCGACCGGGTCCTGAAAATGATCGGTCTTAACGGCCGTGCTGTGATCCCGATGGTTCTCGGTTTCGGCTGCGATACCATGGCCACGATGGTGACACGAACCCTCGAGTCGAAGCGCGAGCGTGTCATAGCAACCGTACTGCTGGCTCTCGCGATCCCTTGCAGCGCCCAGCTCGGGGTGATTCTGGCGCTCCTTTCGGGGGTGCCGGGGACGTTGACGGTCTGGCTGGTGGCGATGGTTGTGGTCTTTCTGGTTGTGGGGCTGCTGACGGCGCGCCTGTTGCCAGGAGAACCGCCGGTTTTCTACATGGAACTGCCGCCGATGCGCATGCCGCAGCTACGCAACGTGGTGGTCAAGACCCTTACCCGCATGCATTGGTATTTTCTCGAGATTTTCCCTCTGTTCATTCTTGCCTCCGTGCTCCTCTGGGCGGGGAAGGTGTCTGGGGTCCTCGATACGGTGGTGAGCTGGATGCATCCGGTGATGCATGCCCTGGGGCTCCCCGGTGAAGCCTCGGCTGCGTTTATCTTCGGTTTCTTCCGTCGCGATTTCGGTGCCGCGGGTCTTTACGACCTGCAGACGGCCGGCCTGCTCGACCCCCGTCAGTTGACGGTCGCAGCCGTGACACTGACTCTCTTCGTACCCTGTGTGGCCCAGTTCCTGGTGATGAAGAAGGAGCGGGGCTGGAAAACGGCCTTAAGCATTTTCATTTTTGTCAGCCTACTGGCCTTCGGCGTGGGTGCCGGCCTGAACGTGTTGCTTCTGGCAACAGGGTTGTTAGCATGAAATGCGCATTCTGCGGTCGAGAGATTCCTGACGCCCCAGACCCGGAACGAGATCGCTGTGGCGCCTGTCGCGGTGGGTGCCGGAAGGTTCATTGCCCGTCCTGCGGCTATGCCAATCCGGCGGTTCCTGGATTTTTGAAAAAGTTCCAGAAAGATGATGATAAGGAGTAGTCGATGAATCTGTCCGATAAGGCTGAAGAGATCCTCGAGGCACTGTGGATCGCCACCGAGGAAGAAGGAGACACCGGCGCGTCGTTCGAGCGTCTCGGTGTCGAGAAGGAGAGTGAGGCCCTGGCAGAACTGCTGGGGATGGCCTATGTCGAGATCAAGCGGGAACGTGTGACCCTCCGCCCCGAGGGGCGCCCCGAAGCGCAGATGACAGTCCGCCGACATCGCTTGTCAGAGCGTTTGATCATGGATATCCTCGACCTGAAGGGGGCACCGGGCGAAGAGCGGGCCTGCGAGTTCGAACATCTGCTTCATCACGGGGTCGATACCAAGATCTGCACCCTTCTCAACCATCCGACAACCTGTCCACACGGTAAGCCGATTCCTCCGGGTAAATGTTGTGAGGAGGCGCGCCGCGAGGGGAGTGTCGGGGTTGTGCCGATGACCGAAGTTCTTCCCGGCGAGGACGCCGAGATCGCGTATCTGGCGACCACCGATGATAAAAAGATGCAGAAGCTGATGAGCATGGGGGTGTTGCCGGGCAGCCGCATCTCTCTCGAACGGTCTTTCCCGACGTTTGTCTTCAGCCTCGGGCATTCCGAGTTTGCCATCGATGCTCAGTTGGCCCGGGAGATTTTTGTACGCAAAGACGTGTAGCCTAGATCTTGGTTGGATCAGGCACAAAAACGCTGTCGGATATTACGACAGCGTTTTTGTGTACACGAGCTGGTATGTTCGAGCGGTTCAGCAGGAAGGGTGGCCGAAGATTGAGCCGACAATCTTCTGTGCCACGGGGGAGATAACCTGGTAGAAGACTTCGACCCCTTCGCGGCGCCCCTCGATGATCCCCTTGTTCTTGAGCAGGGAGAGATGCTGCGACACGGTTGCCTGGGGGAGCCCGAGGCACTCCCAGATTTTTTTGACGTTGCAGGATTCGGACATCAGACCGGCTACGATTTTGAGGCGCACCGGATGACCGAGAACCTTGAGGATTTCAGCCTCCCGGTCGTATTCTTGCATCTTGTTAAATTCCATATTCCCCACCCGTTAGTGTCTGACTTAAAGGAATTTTAAATATCCGAATATTAAGGATCCAGGGCCGAATTGTCAAGCTTAGAAATCGCCACAACCCCCCTTTTTTGCTCAGATTTCTGTTTCGATGCCCGTTGAGAAGTGTTACCCTTGGCCAGCTATCTTAGAAGTTCATGGGGTTAATCGATGGTCGTTGCCGTCATCCTGTTTTTTGTCGGTTTGTTGCTGCTTTACTTCGGGGCCGAATATCTGGTCGAGGGGAGTTCGCGTCTCGCGCTCTCTTTCGGGGTGCGTCCTCTGGTGATCGGTATGACGATCGTTGCTTTCGCCACCAGCATGCCCGAGCTTCTGGTCACCCTGTTTGCTGCCGTACGCGGCTCAGTCGATCTTGCGGTTGGCAACGTCGTCGGCTCGAATGTCGCGAATATCGGATTGATCCTTGGCAGTTCAGCACTCGTCGCTCCCCTGGTTGTGGACCGGTCGCTGCTGCGACGCGAACTCCCCTTCATGCTGCTCGCTTCGCTCCTATTCTGGTTACTGGCCCTGGACCACCTGATCAGTCGCTATGAGGGGGTGGTCCTGCTCGTTGGGCTGGCTGCGTTCATCTATTATTGTCTGCGCACCGGCAAGCAGGACCCTCTGGAGATTCCTTCCATCGCCGGAGACGTTCAGAAGGAAAAGCGCTACCGAAAGCGTGATCTGTTCTATATCGCCGGCGGGATTTTGGCTCTCGGCGTCGGGGCCGAGCTGCTGGTTAACGGTGCCACAACCATTGCGCGCGCCTTTGGCGTCTCGGAACTCGCGATCGGTCTTTCCGTGGTAGCCTTCGGCACCAGTCTGCCGGAACTCGCTGCATCGATTGTCAGCGCGGTGAAGGGAGAGATCGAGATCAGCGTCGGCAATGTGATCGGCAGCAACATCTTCAACATCCTGTTCGTCATCGGCTTGAGTAGCGGTGTCCGCGAGCTCCCTGTACACCCTGACCTGCTGCATTTTCAGTTTCCGGTCATGCTTCTTGTCGGTGCCGTGCTATACCCTCTGGTGATGCGTCGCCAGCAGCTTAATCGTTTGCACGGCGCGGGATTGATCGCCCTCTACGGGGCATTTATTGTAGTATCGTATCTATGAATCTGACACGTCCCTTTTTCGTAGCCGTACTTTTTCCACTATTGCTGGCCTGTGCTGTGGAGCGCCCCGTACATGCGCCCACGGAGCCGCGTCTCTCGGTGACCGAAGCAGCGGAAGAACCAGCCGATGTTGACGTGGAGCCATCGCTCGAAAACCTTCCAGGTGAACCTCCCGTCGGAGATTTGGCCGGCACCGATGCTTTACCTGGCCAGGTAGGAATAAAGCCTTCTGCAGTGAAGCCTGGTGCGGCGCCTCTTCCGGCCTCTCCACGCTTCGACACGGAATTCTTGCCGCACGGGAATGAACGACTCGATTATGAGGTCGGCTTCCTGTGGTTCGACCGTCTGGCTGATGGAGCGCTCATTCTTGAAAAAATTGATGTCGACGGCCATTATCGAGCCGTTTTAGAGGTTACCAC
>QKBP01000027.1 GCA_003246035.1 Desulfuromonadaceae bacterium
GGCGGGGATCGCGGCGACCCGCGCCAAGGTGGCGCGGCGGGTCGCGCTGTTTCGAGGGGAGCGGCCGTGGCCGGAGCTGGCCGGGCGCGCGCTGGTGGTGGTCGACGACGGGCTGGCGAGCGGCTTCACCCTGGCGGTGGCGCTAGACGCGCTGCGCCGCGCCGGGGCGGAGCGGCTGACGGCGGCGGTGCCGACCGGCCACGGCGAGAGCCTGGAGCGGATCGCCGGCGAAGTGGAGACGCTCTGCTGCGCCAACCTCCGCACCGGGATGCCCTACGCGGTGGCCGATGCCTACCGGAGCTGGCGTGACGTGACGGAAGACGAGGCGCTGGCGCTGCTGGAGGCGGCCTCGGCGCGTCCCTGACGGGGCGCGCCTTAGCGCACGATCTTCCAGCTCCCGTCGGGCTGGCGGCAGGCGGTGCCGTAGGCCTGCTGCTGCTCGTTGCCGATCCAGACGTTCTGGCGGTACTCGCGGCAGTAGCGGCCGTCGGTCTGCTGGTAGGTCTCGGTCGGGGTGATCGTGCCGTAGTGCCCGCTGTCGGGGTTGCGCCACGGCGTGGTGGTGCGGGTCGGCGCGTACTCGAGGGCGTACTGGGCGTTCTGCTGCATGATCGCCACGTCCTGCTGATCGAGGGTGCGGCCGATGCTCTGGCCGATCAGCGCCCCGGCGAGGGTGCCGATCGCCACCCCGACCAGCTCCCCTTCGCCGTGGCCGAAGTGCGAGCCGATCCAGGCGCCGGTGCCGGCGCCGATCAGGGTGCCGGCCTGCTCGTGCGGTCCGGCGGTCGGGGCGCAACCCGAAAAGAGCAGGGCGGCACAGGCCAACAGGGTCAGAAACTTTTTCATCGCGGACTCCTCGTGTCTCCTTGTTCGGCAGCCGTCAGCCGCCCGCAGGTCGGTTGTACATCCAGTATAGACTGTTTTACCATGAGGATGCAGGTCCACCCCGCGACAGGAGGTTCGCCATGCCGTTGGATATCCGCCACAACCCCGGGGCGCAGCGCTTCGAGGTCAGCATCGAGGGGATCCTCGCGGTCCTCGAGTACACCCTCGGCGAACAGCTGATCGCCTTCACCCACACCCTGGTGCCGCCGGAGCTGGGGGGGCAGGGGGTCGGCGGGCAGCTCGCCAGGGCCGGTCTCGACTACGCCCGGGAGCAGGCGCTGTCGGTCGACCCGGTCTGCCCGTTCGTGGCCGGCTACATCGAGAAACACCCGGAGTATCAAGCCCTTCTCGTCCCGTCGTCAGGGCGGATCTAGGGGCGGCGATGGACGTCGACCGGATCGCCACCCGCACCCTGCTGCCGGGGCTGCTGGTCGCCCTGGCGGTGGCCGGCTACTTCGCCTTCGGCACCGTCGAGACCGTCGAGCTCGACCGCGGCGGCGCCCCCGCGCTGCCCCCCCTCCCGATCCCGGAACCGCTCCCCCCGCCCGCGCTGCGCGACGGCCGCCTGAGCGTCGGCGAGCAGCTCGCGTCGCTGGCCGAGCTGGAGCAGCGGCAGCAGCGGCTCGGTTTCGTGCGGGTCGGGCGGTTCGGCAGCGCCTGGCCGGCGCGGATCGTCGAGATCGCCGAGGACCGCGACGGGATCCGCTTCGTGCGCGGCGACGGCACCCCGCACAGCTACCGCGAGTTCGACGGCTACCGCATGCAGATGGTGCGCCTGAAGCGCGGGGGCGAGGAGACCATCGTGGTCTTCCGCGCCCGGAACAAGAGCTCCTGAAGGGAGGGACGCATGGATCTGCTGGAACTGCGCCGCTACCTGCTGGCCAAGCCGGGGGCGGCGGAGACCTTCCCCTTCGACCCGGTGACCCTGGTGGTCAAGGTGGCGGGGAAGATGTTCGCCCTGGTCGGGCTCGACGATGAGCCGCTCGAGGTCAACCTCAAGTGCGAGCCGTTCAAGGCCGAGCTGCTGCGCGAGCAGTACGCCGCGATCCGCCCCGGCTACCACATGAACAAGCGCCACTGGAACACCGTGACCCTCGACGGCTCCCTCGACGACGCCTTCGTGCAGGTGCTGATCGACGAGTCGTACGCCCTGGTGGTGGCGGGGCTGACCCGCGCGCAGCGCGCCGCGCTGGGAGGGGCGGGGGCATGAAGCTGGTGATGCTCTACTGCGAGCGCTTCGCCTACACCCCGGCGCACAAGAGCCTCGAAGGCGTCCCCGACGCCAGCACCCCGGTCGAGCTGGAGCGGGCGCTGGTGGGGCTGATCCACGCCGAGGAGCTCGACATGGCCGACCCGGCGCGCACCGAGAAGCGGCTGATCAAGAACCTCAAGTGGGGGGCGCGCAAGAACGACACCGGGACCATCGTGCTCCACTCCTTCTCCCACCTCGCCGCGAGCAAGGCCGCCCCCGACTTCACCGGCGCGCTGCTCGAGCGGGCCGCGACCCGCCTCGCCGAGGCCGGCTACGCCCCCCACCTGACCCCGTTCGGCTACTTCCTCGACCTCGACCTGCAGGCGCCGGGACGTTCGACGGCGCGGATCTTCGCCGAGTTCTAGGCGCTCCTGCAATCGTCGTCGACAGCGCCGCGCGCCCGTGGTATGAGTGGCGCTGCGCTTATTCCACCCCCTGCGAGGTACCCCATGGCCCTGCCGGCCACCGTCTACAAGGTCCAGCTGTCGCTCGCCGACATGGACCGCCAGGTCTACGCCGATTTCCCCCTGACCCTGGCCCGCCACCCGAGCGAGACCGAGGAGCGCCTGATGGTGCGGCTGCTCGCCTTCGCCCTGCACGCCGACGAGCAGCTGCAGTTCACCCGCGGGCTGTGCGCCGACGACGAGCCGGAGCTGTGGCAGAGGGACCCCACCGGCACCATCGAGCTCTGGATCGAGGTCGGGCTGCCGGAGGAGAAGCGCCTGCGCAAGGCCTGCGGGCGCGCCGAGCGGGTGGTGCTCTACAGCTACGGCGGGCACGCCGCGCGGCTGTGGTGGGAGCGCAACGCCGCGCTGCTGGCGCGCCTCGCCAACCTGACGGTGGTCGAGTTCCCCGAGGCGGCGAGCCGCGCCCTGGCCGGGCTGGCGGCGCGGGGCCTGAAGCTCCAGGTCACCGTCCAGGACGGCCACCTCTGGCTCGACAACGGCGCCACCACCCTCGAGGTCGTGCCGGAGCGGCGCCAGGGGTGAGAAGAGGGCGAATAACCCCGGAATGGTCCACATCGACACCGCCGGGGGCGCCCGGCGCGCGCCTGACTTTTCTTGCTTGTCCAAGAAAAGTCAGCAAAAGAAGGACACCCCGGTGTCGTCCCCCGACGATCGGGTACCCTCGCTGGCGGGGCGTTTTCATCCAAGCGGCTCGCGTGCTCGCCAGGCGGCTCAGATGAAAATCCCCGCACTCGGTGACTCCTCACGGGGCCCCGGAAAGGCCGTGGAACAGTCAAAAGCCTCACCCCCATTCCCCTGACGGAGCGCCAGGGGACGCCTGGCTGCCGCCGCTCCTGGGACGTTTTCCTTCGCCCCTTGGCCTTTCGCCCGCCATCTGCTACCATGCCCGCTCTTTGTCCGCCCGTAGTGTATCTCCAGTCCGTTTGACGAAAGGCATCGCTTCATGACTCCGCTCGACCAGGTGCTCGCCACCTTCCACGACGATCCGTCCGACACCGACAACCGCCACGCCTTCTACCGCCAGTTCCTCGAGACCATCTTCTTCATCCCGACCTACGACGAGAAGACCGGCGAGATCGCCAAGGGGGGCGGGGACGACCAGATGCTGCCGCTGATCATGGAGGCGGACGACAAGAACTACCTGATGATCTTCGACCTCGAGGACCGGGTCGCCGAGTGGGCCGAGGAAGGGGTGCACTGCATCGCCCTGCCGGGGCACGTGGTGATCGAGATGGCTACGCCCGAGCTCTACCTGGCGATGAACGTCGGCACCGAGCACACCAAGCAGTTCGTCCCCGAGGAGATCGCCTGGCTCAAGCAGGTGGTCAAGCAGAGCAAGGAAGCCGCCGAGGCCGACGCGGGGAAGGGCAACTAGGCGCATGGCGCTGCACCGCGAACCGTTCATCGTCCTCGACTTCGAGACCAGCGGGGTGTCGCCGTCGCGCGGCGACCGCGCGATCGAGATCGGTGCGGTGCGCATCGAGGCGGGGCGGGTGGTCGAGCGCTTCCAGAGCCTGATGAACCCGGGCCTCCGGATCAACAGCTTCATCGAGAGCTTCACCGGGATCAGCAACGCCATGCTCGCCGGCGCCCCCGACAACGCCGAGGTGATGGCGCGCTTCGCCGACTTCATCGCCGACGGCGCGCCGCTGGTGGCGCACAACGCCGGCTTCGACCAGCGCTTCCTCGAGTACGAGCTGAAGCAGATCGGCCGTTCCCACCGCAGCGTCTTCGGCTGCTCGATGCTCGCCGCCCGGCGGGTCTACCCCGACGCCCCCAACCACAAGCTCGGCACCCTGGTGTCCTGGAAGGAGCTCGAGCACGACGGGACCTTCCACCGCGCCCTCGCCGACGCCGAGATGACTGCCCGGCTCTGGCTGCGCATGCTCGAGGACCTGAACGCCGCCTACGGCCTGGAGGAGATCCCCTTCGCGCTGATGTGCGAGCTGGGGAAGGTGAGCTGCCGCAAGGCGGAGGCGTTCCTGCTCCGGCAGGCGGGGTAGGGGCGCCCCGTTCCCGCTCCCCCTGGCGGCCCCACGCTCCAGGACGCAGGGCGAAGCCCTCTGCCGGCCCTCCCCATCGCCCCGTCGGTCAATCGCCCCGCGCTGCACATTCCCGACTCCTCTGCTATGCTTTAGGTGTCTCATGAGACCGACACGTCCGCGAGGGGTTATGCACGTCACGATCGAATACTGCCAGTTCTGAAACTACCGCACCGCGGCCGCCGGTCTGGCGGAGAAGTTCAGGGAGCGGCTCGGCGCCGAGGTGGAGCTGATCGTCTCGTCGGACGGCGTGTTCGAGGTCGTCGTCGACGGCGTGCTGGTTCACTCGAAGAAGGCGACCGGACGCTTCCCCGACAGCGAGGCGCTGATCGCCCGCCTTACCGCGGGTGGATAGCACCTCGCCCTCCCGCGATCCCACCGTTTCATTCAGAGCGCCCCCCGGCGCGCCTTACCGTGCGAGCAGAATCGTCCACAGCGGGTATACTCGTAGCGGGCACGAACGTCCGATCAGATCTCGGCAAGGAGTCGCCATGGATTTTCCGATCCTCCAGTACCCGGTGACCACCCTCGACGGCATCACCCTGCTCGACGCGGGGACGTTGATCGACGACCGGGTGCTCGCCGATGTCGCCTCGCGCCAGACCTCGGAGCCAGTTCGCCTCGATCGAGACCGATATGGCCAAGCTGCTCAGCCAGCCTCCCTATCTCGGACTGTTCCTGCACCGCGAGAAGGTGACCCTGCTGCTCGAGTGGATGCGCGCGGTGCACCTCGCCCCCGAGTGCCTCGAGACCCTGAGCTATTTCCGCAAGCACGACTTCTACACCTACCGCCACATCCTGATGGTCTTCGCCCTGACCACGCTCCTCGCCCACGACCTGCTCCCCGACAGCCAGGGGCGGATCCGCGAGGCGCTGGCCAGCCCGATCCACGACATCGGCAAGATCTGCATCCCGCTCGAGATCCTCAAGAAGACCACGCCCCTGACCCGCTCGGAGCTGCGCCACGTCGAGCACCACACCCTGGCGGGGTGCGTGCTGCTCAGCTACTACCTCAAGGACCATGCGCACTTCGCGGTGCGGGTGGCCCGCGACCACCACGAGCGGCGCAACGGCAGCGGTTACCCCCGCGGCATCGCCGACCTCGACCCGCTGGTGGAGATCATCATCGTCAGCGACATCTACGACGCCCTGATCTCACCGCGCCCCTACCGCCCCCGCTCCTACGACAACCGCACCGCGATCGAGGAGATCACCCGCCTGGCCGAGGCGGGGGAGATCGGCTGGTACGCCGTCAAGGCCCTGGTCGCCCATCACCGCCACACCGCCTTCGACCCCGAGACGGTCTGGGTCTCGGCCGAGAAGCGCGGCCAGTCGCCGCCGGGAAACCTCTACCGCATGACCATCGACGACTGACATCTTTTCGCTTGCTTCCGCTCCCCTTCGTTCGTAGAGTCGCGATGACGGCTCTTCATTCGACTCGTGGCAACAGGGGTATCCGCCCACCATGGAAACTTGGCAGCAGATCGCGATCTTCCTCTCGGTCTTCACTCTGGCGATCGTCACCCCCGGTCCGAACTTCGTGCTGGTGGTCAACAGCGCCCTGGGGGAGTCGCGCCGTCACGGGCTGG
>QKBP01000046.1 GCA_003246035.1 Desulfuromonadaceae bacterium
AAAAAAATCAACCGATATCATGCCCTTCCGGCAGTCTTTGCGGAGCCACACGAACAGTCCGGAAGCGTTCGACCGTAACCAGGCCGGGACGAGCCCCCTTGGGCTTGCGTACGGCACTGCCGGGTGCGACGATGACCTCGACCTTCGGCGCTTCGCGAGCGCTCGAATACCCGGCGGCCAGTGCGGCGGCAAATTGAATATCGACCTCGGGGACCTCACCGCCCCTGCCAGCACGACGCAGAACCAGGTGACACCCGGGGCGCTGGTGGGCATGGAACCAAAGATCGTCAGCCTGAGCGATCCGGCAACTGACGAGGTCGTTGCCGCGCGGACCCTTCCCCCAGACCAGCTCAAAACCCGAGGGGCTGAAGGATCGCAGCAGCGGCTCGGGGGGCTTGGCGCGACTGCGTGAAGCCGGCTCGGCGCGCAGCTTCAACCAGCCTGCTGCGGCGAGATCCCGCGCCAGCTGGTCGCGCTCCAACGAATCGTGCGCATCATTGAGCGCCAACTGCATCTCCCTGAGCCAGGCCAGCTCGTCCCGGGTCTCGCCTAGCCGCCTGGCCACATGCTCCCCGCCACGCTGGAGCCTCCTGACGTGGCGAAACTGTCTCTCGACGTTCTCCTGCGGGGAACGCGCCGGGTCGAGAGGAATCGAGATGCTGGCCGGCGGATCCTGAAAGTAATCTTCAACCGCGATGCTCTCCATGCCGCGACGCACCCGGTGCAGGTTGGCCACCAGCAGCTCGGCCCGGTGCCTGAGGGTATCGACCTCCTGCAGCTGCCGTCCGTCGGCTTCGATCCGCAGCAGGCGTCGCTCGAGACGGGCGATCGCCTGTGCCACGGTGCGCTGGAGCTCGTCGCCGTGCGTCTGGAGGGTGTCGGCGGCGGCTTCGAGCGCGGCATGCAACGAGACATATTCCTCGACGACCTCTCCTTCCCCTGCCCGGAGTCGAAACGGTACGAGGCGAGTCCGACCGTTGCCGATCAGGACCGGCCGCTCGCGGGCATCGAGGAGTCGCTGCCGCAGGTCGGTCAGCAGCTCGCCGATCTCCTCCCCTGCCCCGACGCGTCGCACCATCACGTCGGCCATCCACGGCGGCAGCGGCGTGACCCGTTCGAGCAGCCAGCGGCGCAGTTCGTGCCCCTCCAGGTCGCCGGGGATCCGGGGGACGCCGTCCAGCAGGTTGCAGGCGGCCGGCTCCGGCCATCGGTACGTTCCACCCGGGAGAAGCCCCGAGGCTGCGTGGCGAAACAGGACATCGATGATCACGGAGCGCTCATCGAGGAGCACGAGATTGGGAGAGTGCCGGAAGTCCACCACCAGGCGACAGCGGCTGCCGTCGCCAGAGTCACATGACAGCACGGCCAACCGGTCTCCGTGCCACTGCGCGACCTCGCGCAGGCGCCTGAGACGCGCCCGCAGCAACTGGCAGAAGCGCGGCGGAGTAAACGGATTGGCGAAGCTCCGGCGACGGCTCAGATACAGGGCCGCGTCGCCCTTGCGGACCTTCAGGTAGAGCCGTTTCTCCTCGCTGCCGGTCCACAGGCGCAGCACCAGCTCGTCGCGACCCGGCTGGTGGATCTTGTTGACGCGCGCGCCGGCGAGGTCGGAGAGCAGGCGAACCATGACGGTAAAGGTGAGTGAATCCATGTCGGCTCCTGGCCGGCAGCATAGCCGCCCTCTCCGGCCCAGGCAAGCGCAGAGTCGATGTGTTTTTCAGGAAAAAAGGGCGGCCCGCAATGCGGACCGCCCTTAGGACAGAATCCGTGAAACCTGTTACTTGAGGCCACCCTGAATGCCGACCACTACCGTCTCGACCGGCACATCCTTGCCGCTGGCTGCGACCGCCTGGCGAGCGAGGGCGTTCAGGCCGGAGCAGCAGGGCACTTCCATGATCACCACGGTGAGGCTCTTGATGTCGTTGTGCTGCAGCATCGCAGTCAACTTCTGCAGGTAGGCCTGGCCGTCATCCAGCTTCGGACAGCCGATCAGCAGCGCCTTCCCTTTCAGCATGTCCTTGTGAAAATCGGCGTAGGCGAAGGGGGCGCAGTCGGCCGCCAGGAGCAGATCGGCACCCTGCAGGAACGGAGCGGTCGGCGGGACCAGGTGCATCTGCACCGGCCACTGGCGCAGTTCCGAAGGGCGCTGGCCGGCGCTGTCAGCCTGGGCGGTGGCAGGTGCGCTGTGCTGCTTGACCGCCGCCGAGGGGCAACCGCCGCCGGAGAAGTTCATCACCCGAGCCGAAGGGCAGCCACCACCGTGGGCATGTGCAGGCGGCGCAGCCGGAGCATGGCCGACAGGTTCGCGGCCGATCTGTTTGAGGTGCTGGTCGACCGCCTCCTCGTCGAACTTGTCGGCATCGCGTTTCTCGACGATGATCGCGTCCTTCGGACAGTGCCCGAGGCACGCCCCGAGGCCGTCACAGAGGTTGTCGGCGATCAATTTCGCCTTGCCATCGATGATCTTGATCGCCCCTTCGGCGCACGCCGGCACGCAGAGGCCGCAGCCGTCGCATTTCTCTTCGTCGATTTTCACGATTTCACGGATCATGTCGTAACTCCTTGGGAGGTTGGTTTTCTCGTTCAACGTGGGGCCAGAGTAGCAGGAAGACACGGAGGACAAATTGACGGGCGTCAAAAACTCAAAAAAAGTAATGCCAGAGCAAATCGAAACACCCTCTCCGCAGCAGGAACTTGCCCGAAAAGCGCATGATCTCCCGAACCTTTTCGCGATGTCCGGGACGGTAGCAGTGGATATGGCAGTGCTTACAGGTCGGTTTCGGGTCAAGCGGGCACTTGAGCCTTCGAGCCACGGCGTAGGCGAGAAAATCGAGGCACTCCGCACAGAGCTTGCGTCGCCCGAATCGAAGACCGGGGAGCCCCAGGGCCTCTCCGTCGAGTCCCTGCTTGTCGCCGGCGTGGTGGACATCGCAGTAGACCGCGGTAAACAGGGCAAGTACCTTGAGATCTTTGATTTCTTTCGGGGTCAGTTCCAAAGTCCGTGGCATCACCCTAGCCTGCCTGATGTTCACTTTTCAGTCTCCCTGCCGAATTCAAGCTCGAGGAGTCGCCCCTTTTCACGTGCGTAGTCCTGTTCACTCAGGGCGCCGCGCTCATATTTCTTCTTGAGCACCTGCAGCGTCTCTTCCAGCGATGGCTCGGCTCTCGTAGTCGCCGTGTCACGTCCCGTGCCCTCCAGGCGGAGAGTTTCAGTGCGAATATCAACCAGGTCCATCTTCAGCTCGGCGTTCCCGTACCAGTGGGTATACGCCGGATTCTGATGGTAGGCCCCTTTCCAGGTCTTGGCAAAGTCATACTTCTTCATCTTGAACAGAAGGCGCTCGACATGCGAAATGTCCTCGTACAGCATCTGCCCGTCGGTCACCAACGTCTCACCACGCAGCGGGTGCGCAGGCCTCTGATCCGGCATGGGACTCAGCAGCTCGCGATCGTGCAAATCCCATACGACCGATTCGGCTTCCTTAACCAATGCCCTGCTCTGCGAGAGGACGCCGTCGGCGCGCACGAAATCGCGCAACACGAAGGAACGGGCATGACAGTCACTACACACTGCGATCATCTGCTCTCGTCGAGCCGCATAGAGTGAGGCATCAACCGGCTCTCCTGCCGGGGTATGGGCTATTCCTTGTGAGACATCGTGCGAACCGGAGGGCATGTGACATCGCTGACAGTCCGGAGCCTGGTCTTCGCCGAGGGCATCGTAGATGGTCCCGTGCTGTGAGGTTTGCCACATCTCCCACTGAGGATGGTCTGGCCCCATGTGGCACTTGGCGCACACGTTCGGGTCGCGCACGATCTTCAGGTCGGTGAGATGGTTGGCGTGGCAACTGGCACAGGATGCTTCAATCTGATGGCAGCGGTTACAACCGAGTTCACCCATTTCGCTCGACTGCTTGAGGAAGCGCGCACACTGGACTGTCGACAGCGGCAGCGCAGTCCCCTCCTCATGACAGAAGCGGCACTCGCGCGGATCACGTTCTTCGAGCTTCCGGGTGCACCCCCAGCCGGAATGGAGTCCCAAACCGTGCTTGCTATGAGAGTGTTCGGCGAAGGCTTTCTGATGGCATTCCCCACAGACGACGGCATTGACCGGAGTCCGCCCCTGAAGCATGGCTTCGTGGTCATCACCGTGGCAGTCGGAACAGCCGACCTTCGGGTAGTGTACGCTCCCCTGCCACTGACTTACAGCAGCCGGGGTCGTCCCCCGATGACAGTCGGTGCAGGAGTCACTCCAGGCCGGACCTGCAACGGTCAAGATCATGAACGTTGTGATGCCGGCAAGTTTCTTAAGCATGCTCACTCCCCACTGTAGCGTCGGTATTCATCTCGCTCGATCAGCCCCAAGACACGCAGCCGACGTAGCCGCAGGCGCTCAGCCGAAAGTACGCCGAAAGGAGTCGGAGCGGCAACCTTATGGACATACAGATGACCGTCGGAGATCAGGGCCACCTTCGAACCGTCAGGCGAAAACTTCGCTTCGGGTGCATGGTTGATCCTCCAAAGCAGTTCCGCTCCCCGGTAGAGGCTGCCGTCGACATACAGCAACTCCGTGACAGCGTCGATATGTTCCACCCCCTGATAGCCGAGAGCGTGCCTCTCATCCCCCCACAGGGAGAATTGCTGCAGGGAGGTGAACCCGTCCGATATCAGCACGTTTTCACCGTCGGGGAGCAGGCGCGCCACGCCGCCTCGGAGAGGAAACTCGCCGATCAGCCGCTCGACCCCGGTCGAAAGGTGCCTGACAATCACTCGATAACGCGGGTCAAAAGCAGGAGGATCGTAGAGGCGTGAATAGATCAGTTCATCGCCCAATGGGGACATCTCGAGAAGCGGGCCGAAAGGAAAGTTTGAAACCAGCCCAGGTGTTGAACGATCGAGCGTCAGGTCGGCGAGTTGCAGAAGTTGTAGCGAGCCGTCCTGCTGCAAGGTGAGCAGCAGGAGCTTCTGGTTGGTGCCGAAACTGTAGCGGACTGAACGTGATACCAGCGCATAGATCGTACTGTCCTTGTTGGCGGCAAGGGCAACAATCATCCCCTCGACCTCATGCTCCGTCAGTTGCGAACCGGAAGCGTCGATCAGCACCAACCGGGAGGTACCCTCCCCTGGATAGACCGCCGCGAGGAGGCTCCCCTCCCAGGCAAGAAGTTGCGGTGTCTCAGAAGTCAAGCGACGACTTTTTCCGGAGCC
>QKBP01000048.1 GCA_003246035.1 Desulfuromonadaceae bacterium
ACGGCTTGCCTTGCTCACCGCGACGGACCCTGAAGAAGGCGATCGTCTGCTGTAGCTGCTCGGACTGGGAGTTGAGCTCCTCGGCGGTGGAGGCCATCTCCTCAGCAGCTGCAGCGTTCTGCTGGATCACCCCATCGAGCTGCTGGATCGCTTTGGCGATCTGGTCGGCCCCGGCGTCCTGCTCGCGGCTGGAAGCGGTGATCTCCTGCACCAGCTCGGCGGTTTTCTGGATGTTCGGCACCAGGTTCTCGATCAGGCGCCCGGCCTCCATGGCCACCCCGACGCTCGAGACCGACAGGTCGTTGATCTCTCCTGCCGCGGACTGGCTCCGCTCGGCGAGCTTGCGGACCTCGGCGGCGACCACCGCGAAGCCCTTCCCCTGCTCACCGGCGCGGGCCGCCTCGATAGCTGCATTGAGGGCGAGCAGGTTGGTCTGGCGGGCAATCTCCTCGATAATGATGATCTTCTCGGCGATCATCTGCATGGCGTGTACCGTCTCGGTGACCGCCTTGCCGCTCTCCTGCGCATCCTTGGCCGACTGGCTGGCGATCCGCTCCGTCGAGATGGCGTTGTCGGCGTTCTGGCGGATATTCGCAGTCATCTCCTCGACCGACGCCGAGGCCTCTTCGACCGACGAAGCCTGTTCGGTCGCCCCCTGAGACATCTGCTCCGAGGAGGCGCTCAAGGCCATGCTCCCCGAAGTAACGTTCTCGGCCGAGACCTGGGCTTCGAGGACAATCTCCTCGATGCGCGCGACCATCTGCGCCAGGGAGCGCATAAAGGTGTCCTTCTGCGAACGGGGGCTCAACTGCACGGTCAGGTCCCCCTGGGCCATGCGCTCGGCCATCTCGACCACCTGCTGCTGCGATTCGACCATCGACTGCATCGAGGCGAGGAGCTGTCCGGTCTCGTCCCTGCCGGCAGACGGGATCGCGACCGTGGTGTCACCGATGGCCAGGCCGTCCGCCACTTCGACCGCGGCCTTGATGGGCCGGGAGATGCTGCGGGCGATGGTGTAGGCCAGCGCCCCGAGCACCATTAGCAGGATCGCGCAGGTCACCATGAAGACCACCGCCGAGTCGTAGAAGTCGCTGTCGACGTCGTCGATGTAAATCCCCGAACCGATCACCCAGCCCCAGGGCTGGAAGCTCTTGACGAAGGAGAGCTTGGGGTACTGCTTGCTGCTGCCGTTCTTGTTCCACATGTAGTCGACGAACCCTTCGCCGTTGCGCTTGACAGCGTCGACCATCTCGACAAACAGACGCTTGCCGTTGGGGTCCTTGACATCCGCCAGCGACTCCCCCTCGAGATTGCTGTTGTTGGGGTGCATGATCATGACCGGCTGCATGTCGTTGATCCAGAAGTACTCGTTGCCACCGTAACGCAGCGAGCGCAGGGTCGCGATGGCTTGTTCCTGGGCCTCGCCGACGGAGAGATCCCCCCGGCTGGCAAGCCCGTGGAAATATTCGACCACCCCGAGTGCCGTATCGACGACGTGGCGGGTTTTGACCTGGCGATCGGCGAGCATGGTCCCCTTGTTCTTGAAGAGGGAAAAGCCGGCTAGTGCCGCCACGGCCAGCAGCGACAGGGCGACCAGCAGGGTGAGCTTGTGTGAAATCTTGACATCCTTGAGCGATACCATCGTGAATCTCCTCGTTTAAAAAAAGGCCCGTCTCGTTTCGAGGCGGGCCGGCTCTCTTATCTCTAGGATGAGAGTATCTTCGGTGGCCCGGCGATCTCCGCTGAGACCCGTAGCTTTGCGTCACCGGATCACTCCGGCTTTGCCTTTTCGTGATGGCGCAAAAAATACCCAAACAGTTATCTCCTGTCAAGCAACGGAAAGCTGTTTTTATTACAAAAATGGTAAAAAATTTCTCACAGGATCATGTCAATGAAACTGCCTTAAATTAGGACGAAAAATACCGTGTCCACATTTTGATACGCAGTTTGTTTTTCCGGAGAAAGGCGGGGATAAATGAATCAGCGGGACTTGAGTTCGAGGTAGCGCTGGTAGACTTCGCTCCCGGGCAGCCCGAGTTCTCGGGCAAGCTCCTTGACCACCTGGCGTGGGGGGCGTCCGGAGTCGGCGAGCCTCTGTTGCAGCAACAGGTCGAGATCGACATCTCTGTCAGGTCGAGCCTCCGGCACCAGGAGAATGACGATCTCGCCGCGAATCCGCTCGCGTTCCGAGAGCTCGGCGCGGAGCCGGGAGAGGGGGGCACGCACCACTTCCTCGTGGAGTTTGGTCAGCTCGCGACAGACCGCCGCTTGCGCGCCGGCGCCGAACACCCCTTCCATGTCGGCGAGGGTCGCGAGGAGGCGATGGGGAGCTTCATAGAAGATCAGGGTCTCCTCCCGCCCGATCAGCTCTTCGAGCGCACGGCGCCGTGCGGACGGCTTCGGGGGGAGAAAACCACAGAAGGTAAAACGGTCGCTCGGCAGACCGGCTACCGACAGGGCGGTGGTCAGCGCCGCGGGACCGGGGACGGCCTCGACCGGAAGGGCGGCGTCGCGGCAGGCGGCGACCAGGCGGAAGCCGGGATCGCTGATGCACGGGGTGCCGGCATCGGAGACCAGGGCCACGCTCGCCCCGCTCCGCAGGGTCTCGAGCAGCTCAGCAGCGCGCTGCGCCTCGTTGTGCTCGTGAAGCGAGAGAAGCCGGGTGGTGAGGCCGAAATGATTGAGCAGTTTGCGGGTGTGGCGGGTGTCCTCGGCGGCGACCAGTTCGACACCGCCGAGAATCCGCAACGCGCGGGCGGAGATGTCCTCGAGGTTGCCGATCGGGGTGGCGACCACGTAGAGGGTCCCCGGGGAAACGGCTGACACCGATCAGGCCTCCGTGTCGAGGGCGTCGAGCTCGGCGAGCCAGAGCGCCGCGCAGGCGTCGCTCGGCATACGCCAGTCGCCGCGCGGCGAGAGGGCGACGCTGCCGACCTTGGGGCCGTCGGGGAGACAAGAGCGTTTGAACTGCTGGGCGAAGAAGCGGCGATAGAAGAGCTTCAGCCAGCGCAGAACCTCTTCCGAGGTGTAGCGCCCGTCGAAGGCGTGCTCGGCGAGTACCAGGACCTTGCGCGGGGGGAACTGCTGGCGCACCACCTGGAAGAGGAAGAAGTCGTGCAGTTCGTAGGGCCCGACGGTTTCCTCGGTATGCTGGGCGATCTCGCCGTTGGCGTCGGGGGGAAGCAGCTCGGGGGAGACCGGCGTCGCGCAGATGTCGCGCAGCACCTCGGAGATCTCTCCAACGAACTCCTCATCGGCGCACCAGGCGACCAGGTAGCGCACCAGGGTCTTGGGGACCCCGGCGTTGACCCCGTACATCGACATGTGATCGGCGTTGTAGGTGCACCACCCGAGGGCGAGCTCCGAGAGGTCGCCGGTGCCGACCACCAGTCCGTCGTGCTGGTTCGCCAGATCCATCAGCAGCTGGGTTCGTTCCCGGGCCTGGGCGTTTTCGAACACGATGTCGTGCCGGGACGGATCGTGACCGATATCGTCGAAGTGCTGGTGAACCGCGGCGTCGATGGCGATCGAGCGGAAGGTCACGCCGAGCAGCTCGGCGAGCTTCTCGGCGTTACCGCGGGTGCGCCCGGTGGTCCCGAATCCGGGCATGGTCACCGCCACCACATCGGTGAGCGGACGGCCGAGGCGGTGCATCGCCTTGACCGTGACCAGCAGGGCCAGGGTCGAATCGAGCCCCCCGCTGATGCCGAGCACCGCGGCCTGGCTGCCGGTATGCTGCAGGCGTTTGGCCAGGGCGGTGGTCTGGATGGCGAAGATCTCGCGACAGCGCTCGGCGCGCAGCGCCTCGTCCCCGGGGACGAAGGGGGTCGGATCGACGGGGCGCAGCAGCTTGTCGCACCGGGTCGACTTGAGGGGGATGGCGATCCTGCGCCATCCGTCGTGACGTGGAGCCGCGGCGTAGGTGTTGTTGCGCCGGCGCTCACCGGCCAGGCGCTGCAGGTCGATGTCGGCCAGGGCGATCTCGGTGGCGAAGGTGAACCGCCCGGTCTCCATCAGCACCTGGCCGTATTCGCAGACCAGCGAGTGGCCGGCGTAGACCAGATCGGTGCTCGACTCGCCCGGGCCTGCGGAGGCGTAGAGATAGGCGGACAGGCAGCGCGCCGACTGGGAGGCGACCAGCTGGCGGCGATACCCCTGTTTGCCCAGCACTTCGGGGCTGGCCGAGGGGTTGGCGATCAGCGTCGCGCCGGCGAGGGCCTGGGCTCCGCTCGGGGGCTCGACCGACCAGAGGTCTTCGCAGATTTCGATGCCGAGACAGAACCCCTCGACGTCGCCGCTTTCGAACAGCAGGTCGGTGCCGATCGGCACCGGGGACCCGAAACCGCCGTAGCTGTCGGCTTCGAGTTCGACCGCGCTCGTGAACCAGCGTTCCTCGTAGAACTCGTTGGTGTTGGGGAGGTAGGTCTTGGGGACGATTCCGCAGACGCCGCCGCCGGCGAGCAGTAACGCGGCATTGAACAGTCGTCCGCCGATCTCGAGCGGCGCTCCGACCACCGCGGCCACCCCGAGCTCGGCGGTTTCGGCCGCCAGCTCGCGGGCCGCCTCGCGGACCTTCTCGAGCAGCAGTTGCTGGTAGAAGAGGTCGCCGCAGGTGTAGCCGCTCAGGCTCAGCTCGGGGAACACCACCAGGCGCGCCCCCTCCTCGGCGGCTTCGCGCAGCGCGCTGCGCATGCGCCCCAGGTTGAAGGCCACGTCGGCCACCCGCAGCTCTGGGGAGACCACGGCCACCCGCAGCATACCGAGTTCGGCAAGATCCATGCTCATCGTTCCACTCCGGTAACCGCCCGGAATTCCGGGCACATCACACCGTTCACAAGCTTATCGTCAATCGGCGTCGACTTCAAACGCCGCCGGGATGTGTTCGATCTTCAACTCTCCATTTTCCACATCCACGCCGACCACGTCAAAGCGTATCTCGCACTCGTCGAGACCCTGCTGCGCGAGGTACCACTGGGAAGCCCGGACCACCTGGCGCTGCTTGCGCGCATCGACGGCCTCGAGCGTGGAGCCGAAGCGGCGGGAGCGACGGGTCTTGACCTCGACGAACACCCGGGTGTTCCCCTGGCGGGCGACCAGGTCGAGCTCGCCGACCG
>QKBP01000105.1 GCA_003246035.1 Desulfuromonadaceae bacterium
CGGGGACCGGCTTCATTGTGCGCACCGTCTCGGAAGGGAAGAGCGACGAGGACCTGCGCGCCGACATGGAGTTCCTGGTCAGCCAGTGGGAGGAGATCCAGCGGGTGCGCGAGCACAACAAGGCGCCGTCCCTGATCCACTCGGAACTCGACGTCACCTGCAAGGTGCTGCGCGACATCCTCACCGAGGACGTGGCCCGCATCGTGGTCGATTCCCAGCCCGAGTACGACAAGGTGGTGCGCTTCATCGGCACCTTCATGCCCAAGCTCACCTACAAGATCGAGAAGTACCACGGCGACGAGCCGATCTTCGACGCCTTCGGGCTCGAGGTCGAGATCGCCCGCGCCCTGGGGCGCAAGGTCTGGCTCAAGAGCGGTGGCTATATCATCATCGAGCAGACCGAGGCGCTGGTCGCCGTCGACGTCAACACCGGGCGCTTCGTGGGCAAGCACAACCTCGAGGATACGATCCTCAAGACCAACCTCGAGGCGGTCAAGGAGGTCGCCTTCCAGCTCCGCCTGCGCAACATCGGCGGGCTGATCATCATCGACTTCATCGACATGGAGAAGGAGGCGCATCGCGAGAAAGTCCACGCCGCTCTCGAGGAGACGCTCAAGAACGACAAGAGCAAGACCAATATCCTCAAGATCTCCGAGCTCGGACTGGTCGAAATGACCCGCAAGCGGGTGCGCGAAAGCCTCGGGCGCTCCCTCTGCGAGCCCTGCCCCTACTGCGAGGGGAAGGGGTACGTGAAGAGCGGTACGACCATGGTCTACGAGATCTTCCGGGAACTGATGCGCGAGCTCAACGACCTGCCGGACAAGCGCGTCACCCTCATGGTGCATCCCGACGTCGCGGCCCTGCTCTACGACGAGGAACGGCACGGCATCGAGGAGCTCGAGCAGCACTACGGGCGCGAGATCGTCATCAACCCGCGGCCGGGGTTCCATCTCGAGCAGTACGAGATCGCTATCGGTTGACGGCGCCCGACCAGCACTCCCCTGCGGCGTCGGCACCTTGCATGGGAGCAGTTCGCGAGCGCCTCTGGGGGAGCTGGATAGGTTGTTGAAAAACAGGGGAAATTTCCCTTGACACGGGCGGGGGCGCTCAGTATAGTTCCCCGTTCCAGAAATAAACGCGAAAGCGAGGTGAACGTCAGGCATGTACGCGGTGATTAAGACCGGAGGAAAACAGTACAAAGTTTCCGAAGGCGACCTGTTGAAGGTCGAGAAAATCGAAGGCGCGGTGGGTGATACCATCGAGCTGTCCGAGGTCCTCATGGTCGGAGGAGAAGCGGTAAAAATCGGGACACCCCTTCTCCCCAATGCGAAAGTCACGGCGCGTATCGAGCAGCAGGACAAGGACAAGAAGGTCCTGGTCTTCCACTCGAAGCGTCGCAAGGGCTATCGCAAGAAGTATGGACACCGGCAGCCGATCACTCGCCTGAAGATTACTGGTATCGAGGCTTAAGGAGGTTTCCCATGGCACACAAGAAAGGTGTCGGTAGTTCCCGGAACGGACGCGACAGCGCGGGCAAGCGCCTGGGCGTCAAGGCTTACGGTGGTGAGAATGTCACCGCCGGGTCGATCATCGTCCGGCAGCGGGGAACCACCGTCCATCCCGGTAACAATGTTGGTTGCGGTAAGGACTACACCCTCTTCGCCCTGATTGACGGCGTGGTGAAGTTCGAGCGCAAGGGCAAGGACAAGAAGAAGGTCAGCGTTTACGCGGCCTGATTCTCCTGGCCAGAACCCACAAAGGAACCCGCGTGTCCCCAAGGACCCGCGGGTTTTTTTGTGATAGGCTGGCACGGTAACGGATCAACTCTTTCATGCGGGGCGCCGGCGGCGCCCGGGCAGGTACACGTGAATTTTGTCGATGAAGTCAGGGTGCGGGTCAAGGCCGGTGACGGCGGGCGCGGCTGTCTCTCCTTTCGGAGGGAGAAGTTTATCCCCAGGGGAGGGCCGGACGGCGGTGACGGCGGCGACGGCGGCGACGTGGTGCTGTACGTCGAGCCGGGGCTCGGTACCTTGCTCGATTTCCGCTACCAGCCGCACCTGCGCGCCGAGCGGGGCGCCCACGGCCGTGGCAAGAACATGCACGGCAAGAACGGCGAGACGTTGCGGGTCGCCGTTCCGCCCGGGACCCTGGTCTTCGACTTCGACAGCGGCGAGCGGCTCGCCGACCTCAAGGAGCCCGGCGACCAGGTCGTGGTCGCCAAGGGGGGGATGGGGGGGCGCGGCAACGCCCGCTTCGCCACCTCGACCAACCGTGCGCCGCGCCATGCCCAGCCCGGGACCCCCGGCGAGGAACTGGAGCTGCGCCTGGAGCTGAAGCTGCTCGCCGACGTCGGCCTGGTCGGCCTGCCCAACGCCGGCAAGTCGACCCTGATCAGCGCAGTCAGCGCGGCGCGCCCCAAGGTCGCCGATTACCCCTTCACCACCCTGGTGCCGAACCTCGGAGTGGTCCGCTACGGCAGCCACGGCAGCTTCGTGATGGCCGACATCCCGGGGCTGATCGAGGGGGCAAGCGAGGGGCACGGTCTCGGCACCCGCTTCCTTCGTCACGTCGAGCGAACCGACCTGTTTCTGCACCTGGTCGATCTCTCCGACCTCCAGGATGGGGATCCGCTCGAGCGCTTCGATATGATCAACGCCGAGCTCGAGCGCCACAACCCGGAGTTGCGCGCCAAGACCCAGATGGTGGTGCTGAGCAAGCAGGATATCCCGGCGGTGAGGGAGCGGACCGATGCCGCCCGGGAGCACTTTGAGTCCCGCGGCTACCGGGTCTTTGCCATTTCGGCCGTGACCGGGGACGGGCTGCGGGATCTGGTGTTGACGATCGGACGGGAGCTGGAGCGGCAGCGCCAGGGGGAACAGGATGGCGAGAGGGTCCCGGAGGGCTGGTCCCCCCTCGCTTGACAGGAGCGGGGTGCGGGAGTAAGATTCCTGCCTGTTTTCTCGTGAAATCAAACACTTCCGTATTTCGGTGAGGGGTATGAGAAAAGCTTTGCTCGAGCGTGCCCGGCGTGTGGTGGTCAAGGTCGGCAGCGGCGTGATCGCCGCCGAGGGGGAGCTCGAAGATGCGCAGATCGCGGCGATCGCCTCGGGAGTCTGTTCCCTGCTCGGGCGTGGCCTCGAGGTGGTCCTGGTCTCCTCGGGTGCGGTGGCGGCCGGCAAGGGGGCGCTGGGGATCAACGGTCGCCCGGCGACCATCCCGCTCAAGCAGGCCGCCGCGGCCGTGGGGCAAAGCCGCCTGATGCGCGCCTATAAGGAGGCCTTCGAGGCCTACCCGCGCCAGGTCGCTCAGATCCTGCTGACCCGCGACGACCTCGGTCACCGCCGCCGCTACCTGAATGCCCGTAATACCCTGATGACGCTCCTCGAGCACCAGGTTACGCCGATCATCAACGAGAACGACACGGTGGTGGTCGAGGAGATCCGCTTCGGCGACAACGACAACCTCTCGGCGTTGGTCTGCCAGCTGGTCGAGGCCGACCTGCTGGTGATCCTCTCCGATGTCGACGGCCTCTATGACAAGGATCCGGTCAGTCACGGCGACGCCCGGCTGATTTCAGAGGTCTCCGAGATCACCGGCGAGATCGAGGCGATGGCGGGGCAGAGCGCCACTCTGGTCGGAACCGGCGGGATGGCCACCAAGCTCCAGGCGGCGCGCACCGCGACCCAGTCAGGGGTGGCCACCCTGATCGTCAATGGCCGGCGTCCCGGGGTGCTGGAGAAGGCGTTCGCCGGCGAGGCGCTCGGTACCTTCTTTTTCCCGCAGGAACGGCGCATGGCCGCGCGCAAGCACTGGATCGCCTTCAGCAAGCGGCCGAGAGGGAGCCTGTTCCTCGACGAGGGGGCCTGCAGGGCGCTGGCGACCGGAGGGAAGAGCCTGCTCCCCTCGGGGATTTCGCGATTCGAGGGGGTGTTCGACCGCGGCGACGCGGTCAGGCTCTGCAACCTGGAAGGGGAGGAGTTCGCCCGCGGCGTGGTCGGCTACTCGCACCTCGAGCTGGCCCGCATCGCCGGGCACAGGAGCGGCGAGATCGAGACGCTGCTCGGCTACAAGTACGGCGACGAAATCGTCCATCGTGATAACCTGGTGCTGAAATAGACAAGGAGATAAGCATGAGCGTGCAGAAGGAGATGATCGACCTGGCCCGCGCCGCCCGCGCGGCGTCCCGCATCATGGCGACACTGTCCTCGGCGATCAAGGATGAGATGCTGTGCAAGATGGCCGATGCCCTCGAAGCCGAAGCGGAAACCATCATCGCCGAAAACGCCAAGGATCTTGCGGCCGGCCGCGAGAAGGGTCTTGCTCCTGCGATGCTCGACCGCCTGATGCTCGATGAGGCCCGCATCAAGGGGATGGCCGACGGCCTGCGCGAGGTCGCCGCGCTCCCCGACCCGGTCGGCGAGGTGACCGGCATGTGGCGGCGACCCAACGGTCTGCTGGTCGGACGGATGCGCATCCCCCTCGGGGTCATCGGCATCGTCTACGAATCGCGGCCGAACGTAACCGCCGACGCCGCCGCCCTGTGTCTCAAGAGCGGCAATGCCGTGGTGCTGCGCGGCGGCTCCGAGGCGATCCACTCCAACAGCGCGATCGGCGCGATCCTCTGCAACGTGCTCGTTAAGCTCGGGTTGCCGGTCGCGGCGCTGCAGGTGGTCAGGACCATCGACCGCGCGGCGGTGCTGGAACTGCTCAAGCTCGAAGACGACATCGACCTGATCATCCCCCGTGGCGGGGAGGGGCTGATCCGCTTCGTCGCCGAGAACTCGCGCATCCCGGTCATCAAGCACTACAAGGGGGTGTGCCACGTCTACGTCGACGCCGAGACCGACTTCGACATGGCCGAGCGGATCTGCGTCAACGCCAAGGCCCAGCGTCCCGGGGTGTGCAACGCCATGGAGACCCTGCTGGTCCACAAGGACGTGGCCGAGACCTTCGTGCCGCGGGTGGTCGACAAGCTGCGTGCCGCCGGGGTCGAGGTGCGCGGCTGCGAGACGGTGCGCGAGTTCGCCCCTCAGGTTGTGGCAGCCACCGAGGCCGACTGGGGCAAGGAGTACCTCGAGCTGATCCTGGCCATGAAGGTCGTCGACAGCTTCAGCGAGGCGGTCGACCACATCAACACCTACGGCTCGCTGCATACCGAGGCGATCGTGACCCGCAGCTACGCCCAGGCCCAACGCTTTCTGCGCGAGGTCAACTCGAGCACGGTGGTGGTCAATGCCTCGACCCGCTTCGCCGACGGTAACCAACTCGGACTCGGCGCGGAGATCGGCATCTCGACCACCAAGCTCCACTCCTTCGGCCCGATGGGGCTCGAGGACCTGACGACCCGCAAGTTCATCGTCTACGGCGAAGGTCAGATCCGCAGCTGAGCCGGTTGCCGGTCAGAAAGGTGCGCTGATGCGGGTCGGCATCCTCGGCGGGACATTCAATCCCATTCACCTGGCGCACCTGCGTATCGCCGAAGAAGTGCGCGAAGCCTGTCGGCTCGACCGGGTGATGTTCATGCCGGCGGCCGATCCGCCGCACAAGGCTGTTGCCGAGCAGGTCAGCTTCGAGCATCGCTACGCCATGGTCGAGGCGGCGCTTGCCGATCATTCGGCTTTTGAGGCCAGCGACCTCGAGAGGCGGCGCAGTGGCAAGAGCTACTCCGTCGACACCCTCGAGATCCTCGCTCGTGAGCATCCCGGCGACGAGTACTGGTTCCTCATGGGTCTCGACTCGTTTCGCGACCTTCCCTCCTGGTACCAGTGGGAGCGACTCTTCACGCTGGCCCATCTGGTGGTGGTGACCCGCCCGGGGGTCGCCATGGAGCCCCCGCTGGAGCTGGTTCCGGTTGCTATCAGGGGGGAGTTCTGTTATGATTGCCAGCCCGAACGACTGCGCCATCGTAGCGGAAAGACGGTGCTTTTTCTGACCGAAACCCTGCTCGACATTTCCTCGACGCGGTTGCGCGCGATGGTCGCCGCGGGACGCTCGATCCGTTATCTGGTGCCGGCCGCGGTCGACGCCTACATTCACCAGCACGCCCTGTATGCAGGGCAGGAGTTCAGCTGAATTGGAAGCCAAGATCTGCGCGCAATTGTGCGCTGCCTATACATTGGAGAAGAAGGCCTTCGACGTCCGCCTGCTCGAGGTCAAGGGGCTGTCGAGCCTGACCGATTACCTGGTCCTGGCCAGCGGGCGTTCCGACCGGCAGGTCCAGGCGATCGCCGAGGCGGTCAAGACCGGCCTCAAGAACGAGCATGCCACGCCGCCGTTGGCCGTCGAGGGGATGAACGAGGGGCGCTGGGTGCTGATCGATTTCGGCGACGTGATGGTTCACGTTTTCCAGGAGCCGGTGCGCCTGTTCTACGATCTCGACGGACTCTGGCAGGAAGCCCGCCAGCTGCCGGTTGACGACAAGCTGCTCGAGACGTTTGCCGCCACGAAGCCGTGAAGATCAAGCTGCTGTGCGTCGGCAAGCTCTCCCTGCCGTTCCTGCGTGACGGGGTCGAAGAGTACGCGACACGCCTGCGGCGCTACCTCCCCTTCGAAGCCGTCGAACTGCGCGAGGCCAAGGGGGGGAAGAAGAGCGATCCCGCGTTCATCCGGGAGCAGGAGAGCTCGGAGATCCTGGCCCGCATCCCTGCCGACGCGTACCTGGTGGTCCTCGACGAGCGGGGGCGCACCTTCGGCTCCGAGCAGCTCGCGCAGCTGGTCGAAGGTCACATGACCGGGGGGACCGCCGAGCTCGTCTGGGTGGTCGGGGGTGCCTACGGGACCAGCGAGGCGCTCCGCAAGCGGGCCGATCTGGTGTTGTCGCTCTCGGCCATGACCTTTACCCACCAGCAGGCGCGTTTTCTGCTCATGGAGCAGCTCTACCGCGCCCTGACGATTATACGCAACGAACCGTACCACAACCGCTGAGCGGACCGGGGTGCAGGAGGATTTGTATGGAGCAGGAACAACTCAACGTGGCGCGCAAGCTGCTGCTCAAGATGCGTGACGACGTGCTCAAGGAGGTCCAGCAGGCCAATCAGGCCAGCCTGGAACTCGGGCAGGATGGTGTGCCGGATATCGGCGACCTGTCGGCCAACACCTACAGCCGCGACGTGCTGCTCAACCTGAGCGAAACCCAACGCCAGAAGATCCGTGATATCGACGCGGCCCTGGAGCGGGTGGCCTCGGGCGAATACGGCATCTGCCTGCGCTGCGAGGAGGAGATCGCGCCGCGACGCATGGAGGTGCGCCCCTTTTCTCGGTACTGCGTCGAATGCAAGTCCGACGTCGAGAAGTTCGGCGAAGAAGCGTAACGACCTTTCTGGAGGGGTTCGCCCCCGGGAGATGACACGATGATGGCACTGGCGATTTTCATGGCTTCGCTGATCGCGTTCATGTTCGCGATCCTGTTTTTCTGGGGGCTCAACCCTGACCAGGTCACGGTGGCCCTGACCTCCGATTTTGCTCTGACCCAACCGGTCCCGATCGTGATCTTCGGGGCGATTCTCATCGGTCTGGTGATCGGATTCGGGTTCCACATCTTCAGCCTCATGACTCACGGTGTCAGCCACTGGCGCGGCAGCCGCGACGATCGCAAGGGGAAGGAAGTCATCTCCACCTACCGCGAGGGGGTGGCCCGCCTGCTCTCCGGCGACCTGAAAAAAGCCCACACCCTGTTGCAGCGGGCCCTCGCCCGCGATCCCAAGCGGGTCGAGACCTACCTCGCCCTGGCCAGCGTGCTGCTCCAGGAAGGGAAGGCCGACGAGGGGGTCGAACTGCTGCACAAGGCCAAGGAACTCGATCCGCGCAGCATGGAAGTGCTGTTCAAGCTCGCGACCAGCTACGAGGAGATGGGGAAGGACGGCGAAGCGGCCAAGATCTACGAGGAGATCCTCGCCCTCGAGAACGGCAACCGCAAGGCGCTGCGCACCCTGCGCGACCTGAAGGTTCGCCAGGGGCACTGGGGGGAGGCCCTCGAGATGCAGAAGCGCGTGATCAAGGCGATCGGCAACAGCCCGCGTCTCGGCGATGAGAAGCGCACCGAGCGCTACCTCCGTTACGAAGTGCTCAAGCAGAGCCTCGCCGACGGCCAGGTCGACGAGGCCGCCAGCGGGCTCGACGAGCTGTTGCGCCAGGACGACAAATTTTTCCCCGCGCTGGTCTCTCTCGGCGACGCCCGCCAGGCTCAGGGGAAAACCGAGGAGGCCTCCAAGGTCTGGAAGGACGGCTACAGCAAGCTGCACAAGGGCGTTTTCCTCGCCCGTCTCGAAGACCTGTACATGAGCCAGGAGGACCCCTCCTCGCTGCTCAGCTTCTACCGCAGCCAGCTGCTCGAAAACAGCGAAGATCTGCTGCTGCGTCTGTTCTTCGGCAAACTCTGCCTGCGTCTCGAGATGGTCGACGAGGCCCTCGAGCAGTTACAGACCGTCGAGGGGAGCGGGGTGGAAATCCCCCAACTGCGACTGCTGCTGGCCGAAGGCTACCGCCGGCGCAACAATGTCGATGAGGCGGTCCGCCAGTACAAGAAGGCCGCCGGGATCGACAGCAAGCTGCGCTTTCCCTTTGTCTGCGAGGCGTGCGGTGAGATGGAGTCCGAGTGGGCCAGCCGCTGCAGCAAGTGCGCGCAGTGGGGGACCTATGTCCTCCCCGGAGCGCAGGAGATCCGCAGCGCACGCCCCCTCGAAGTCCGCGCCATTCATCACGGAGAGCGCTGAGCATGTCCAAGAACGGCCGTCCCGTTGCCCTGATCATCCTCGACGGCTGGGGCATTCGTGAAGACTGCACCGACAATGCGGTCTGCCAGGCTCGTACCCCCCACCTCGATGCGCTGCAGGCGAAGTGCGCCGTGACCCGCATCGGCGCCTCGGGGCTCGATGTCGGGCTCCCCGAGGGACAGATGGGGAATTCGGAGGTCGGGCACCTCAACCTTGGCGCCGGTCGCATCGTCTACCAGGATCTGACTCGGATCAGCAAAAGCATCGACGACGGTGATTTTTTCACCAACCCGGTGTTGCTTCAGGCCATGCGGACCACCCGGGACGGAGGCAAGGCCCTGCACCTGATGGGACTCCTCTCCGATGGCGGCGTGCATTCGCACAATACCCACCTCTATGCCTTGCTCGAACTGGCCCGGCGCGAAGGGCTCGAGCAGGTCTATGTCCATGCCTTCCTGGATGGTCGCGATACCCCGCCGCGCAGCGGCATCGAATACCTTGCCCAGCTCGACGCGGAGATGGGTCGCCTCGGAATTGGCAAGCTGGCGACGGTGATCGGCCGATACTACGCGATGGACCGGGACAACCGCTGGGAGCGGGTCGAGCGTGCCTACCGCGCCATGACGATGGGCGACGGGTTCGCCGTCGCCTCGGGTGCCGAAGCGATCGCCTCGGCCTACGCCGCCGAGCAGGGGGACGAGTTCGTGGAGCCGCGGGTGATCACGGCCGACGGGACCCCGGTGGCCACGGTCGGAGCCGGCGACGGGATCATCTTTTTCAACTTTCGCGCCGACCGCGCCCGCGAGATCACCCGCGCCTTCACGCAGCAGGATTTCACCGGGTTCGACCGCGGGGCGGCCCCCGAGCTGGCGGACTACGTCTGCCTCACCGAGTACGACGCCACCTTCCCGCTGCCGGTAGCCTACCCGCCGGAAAATCTCACGCGAATCCTCGGCGAGGAGGTCTCGAGGGCCGGCATGCGCCAGCTGCGGATCGCCGAGACCGAGAAGTATGCCCACGTGACGTTCTTCTTCAACGGCGGGGTCGAGGAGCCGTTTCCCGGCGAGGACCGGGTGCTGATCCCTTCGCCGAAGGAGGTCGCAACCTACGACCTGAAGCCGGCGATGAGCGCGGTCGAGGTGACCGACGAGGTGGTGTCGCGCATCGCGTCCCGGGATTACGATCTGATCGTGCTCAACTTCGCCAACCCCGACATGGTCGGTCACACCGGGGTGCTCACGGCAGCCGTCGAGGCGATGGAGACGGTCGATGCCTGTGTCGGGCGGGTGGTCGGGGCCTTGCGTGCGGTCGATGGCGTGGCGCTGATTACCGCCGACCACGGAAACTGCGAGGAGATGCGTGCCGAAACCGGCCAGCCGCATACCGCGCATACCTCCAATCTCGTGCCGCTGATCCTCTGCGCACCCGGTGAGAAACCGATGCTGCGCAACGGCATTCTCGCCGACTTCGCACCGACCATCCTCGCCCTGCTCGGGCTTGAGGTGCCGGGAGAGATGACCGGCAGGAACCTGATCGAAGGATGAGACGGGGGGCGGAAGCCCCCCTTTTTTTTGGGGGAAGCGACAATGTGGAGGTGGCTGGGTAAAGCGGTTCGTGAGTGTGTCGACTGGCTGCTGCCACCGGCCTGTCAGCTGTGTGCAGCGACGCTCCCCGAGTGCAGCGCTTTGGAGCTGTGCGCGTCCTGCCTGAAGCGTATCCCGCCGATACCGGCCCCCCGCTGTCCCCACTGCCTGCTCCCGCATGCAACCCCCGCAGGGGGTGACTACCCCTGTGAGGTCTGCCTGCGTGACCCCCTGCCGCTGGGCAGGGTCACCGCCCTCGGAATGTACGATGGAGCGCTGCGCGAGGCGGTCCATCGCTTCAAGTTTCGCAACGCCATCGGCCTGCAGCGGCCGCTCGGGACGCTGCTGGCACAGCATCTCGCCGCGGGCGACCCCCTCCCGGCACGTGTCGTTCCTGTCCCTCTGCACCGCACGCGGCTGCGGCAGCGGACCTACAATCAGGCGCAGTTGCTGGCGGCGATGCTGGCACGTCATCTGCCTCTCGAGATGGACGCGAGGCTGTTAGTGCGCGCTGCTGAGACGCTCCCCCAGCAGCAGCTGCCGCTCGAAGAGCGGCGCAGCAACGTACGCGGGGCGTTCAGCGTGACCCGCCGGCTGGAGGGCGAATCGCTGCTGCTGGTCGACGATGTCATGACCAGCGGTGCGACGGTGCGCAGCTGTGCGACCGCCCTGCTCAAGGCCGGGGCAGCCCGGGTCGACCTGGCGATTCTGGCGCGGGCCCCGCGGCATGCCGGGGAAAACTTGTCTGCAGAGGGTGTTCATGGTTAAAATGCCCATTCCACTCGAGTTCCAAGGATCGTGACGATGGACCAGGGAACCTCCACAATCCAGTCGAAAGCCCCGGTATTCATCCCCGTAGCCAGCGGCAAGGGGGGGGTCGGCAAGAGCCTTCTGACGGCCAACCTCGCGGTCTGCCTGGCGGCATCCGGGCAGCGTGTGGTGGCCGTCGACCTCGATCTCGGCGGCAGCAATCTTCACTCCTGCCTCGGCATGGGGAATACGCACCCCGGCATCGGCGATTTCCTCAACGACTCTGCCCTCGACCTTGCCCAGCTGGTGACACCGACCTCCTTCGAGCGGCTCGGCTTTCTCCCTGGCGACGGGGTGACCCCCTTCCTGGCCAACCTCGGATATTTTCAGAAGCTCAAGCTGATTCGCAGCCTCAAGGAGCTACCGGCCGATTACGTACTCGTCGACCTCGGTGCGGGCAGTTCCTTCAATACCCTCGACTTCTTCGCCCTGTCACAGCGCGGAGCGGTGGTCGCGACCCCCGACACCCTCAGCCTCCTCAACGCCATGACCTTCCTCAAGCACTTCGTGCTGCGCCAGATCGGCCAGGTGATCACGGGGGATCACCGCTTCAAGGAGCTGATGGACATCCAGAAGCATCAGGGGCTGAGAATTCCTGCCGGGAGCGTGGTCGAGCTGGTGAAGCAGATCGCCTCGCTCGACGCGTCCATGGCGTCCGAAGTGAAGACTCGCCTGGACGGATTGAAGCCCCGCCTGATTCTCAACCAGGCCGACGCTCCGGAGGATCTCCGGCTGCTGCAGCCGGTGGTCAACAACCTGGCGGAAAAACTTTCACTGTCGGTGGAGTGTTTCGGTCTGGTCCCCTTCGACCTGGGCGTCCGGCGCACGGTGCGCGAGCGGGGCGTACTGGTTCGCGATCTGCCGGAGAGCCGCGCGGCCCTCGGAGTTCAGCGCGTGGCCGATCGGGTCGTGCGCCTCTGGTCGCGTGATCTGGAAAACAGCCTTGAGCGTCTTTATATCGATTCCCAGGGGTGGCTTGCGCCGGAGTCCGCGGAGGACTTTCGCGCTGTCGAGCAGCAGGAGGCAGCGCCATGATCGCCGCCGTTCCTCAGGATCGCTTGACGATCGAGGATGTGCGGGGTCAGAGCGCGCGTCTCGATTTCGACGGGCTGGGCCTGAATGTCCTCGAAGAGCTCCCGACGCCGATGGTGCTGGTCAACCGGACCCACCAGATCGTCTTTGCCAACCGGGCCCTGCGGGCCATGGTTGAGGACGATGTTGAAGCCTTCCTGGGGTTGCGGCCCGGGGAGGCCTGGGGCTGCGAGAATGCCGGGTTGGCCAAGGGCGGATGCGGATGCGCCGAGGCCTGCTCGACCTGCGGAGCCGTCGAGGCGATCATGGGGGGTCTCCGGGGGGTGTCGACGACCAGCGAGTGCCGGATCACGCGTTATTGCGCGGACGGCTTCGAGGCCCTGGATCTGAGGGTCTTCGGCCACCCGATGCCGATCGGAGCGGAAAGGTTCGCCCTGGTCCACCTCGCGGACATCAGCGCGGAGAAGCGTCGCCAAAACCTCGAGAAGATCTTTTTTCACGATATCCTCAATGTGGTCGGGAGTATCCGCGGTTTCAGCGAGATTCTGCTCGACTACAACCTCGAGAACCCCCGGGAAATCCTCGAGCAGATCCATGAGGCTTCGCAGCAGATGGTCGAGGAGGTTGAGGCTCAGCGCCTGCTCAGCCGTGCCGAGCAGGGTGATCTCGACGTGCAGCGCGAGCCGCTCGAGTCGCAGCAGATCCTCGAGCGGGTGGTCGGCCTGCTCAAGGGGCACGAGGTGGCTCGGGAGAGGCATCTGCTCATCGCTGCCGAGAGCAGCCGGGAGATTTTCATGAGTGACCCGGTCCTGCTGATGCGCTCGCTGATCAACCTGGCGAAGAACGCCCTCGAGGCGTCGCCGCCCGGCGGTACGGTCACCCTGGGGTGCCAGAAGCTCGAAGGGACGCTGCGCTTCGAGATCCACAACGACGGCGTCATCCCCGCAGACGTCCAGCTGCAGCTGTTCCAGCGGTCGTTTTCCACCAAGGGACGCGGGCGAGGTGTCGGTACCTACAGCGTCCGGCTCCTGGTGGAACGCTATTTAGCCGGCCGGGTCTCCTTTGCCAGTGACAGCGCCGCCGGAAGCCGTTTTTTCGTGGACCTCCCTGCCTGACAGGGCTCAACGCATAATCAATGAACGACAATGAAACGAACGTGATTTCGGCAGGTTGGGATGTTCCCGGCGTGCTTTTTTCTTTTTCGTAAGAATTGAGGGGGGTTGGCATGTCTGGTGCAAAAAAATTAACCAGGGCTTATGGCTCCCGCGATTCGATTGGATGGGGTGTGGCGTATCTGAAGACGCCTGACAGGGAGGAAACGATGTCTTTACGGAAGCGTGCCTGCGTGCTGATTCTCGTATTGATGTTCCCGCCTTTTTCGGCCTGGGCGACCAACGGGATGAACATGATCGGCTACGGTGCGGTCTCGTCCGGCATGGGGGGCGCCGACCTGGCCGTGGTCGACAACGCCTCGGCGATGAACATCAACCCGGCCGGCATCTGCAGCTGCACCGGTCCGCAGCTGGGAGCCGGGGTGAGTGTGCTGATGCCCAAGGTGCATCACCAGGATGCGGGCAACGACCTCGATGCCAAGGACGAGATTTTTCCGCTTCCGCTGCTGACCTACGCGACTCCGGTCGAAGGGACGAGCCTGACCTTCGGGATCGGGGCGTTTGCGCAGGGGGGGATGGGGGTCGATTATGACGGCAAGGTGCTTACGCCGGGTGGCCCCGACGACCTCTTTTCCAACGTCAGCTACCTCAAGGTGACCCCGACCGTTGCCTGGCAGAGCGCCGACTCCCGCCTGAAGCTCGGTGCGAGCCTCAACATCGGGCGGGTGGGCAACGAAATCCGCTTCTTCCCCGGTGCCGCCAACGGCTTCAGCGTCAAGGACCTGACCGCCTTCGGGTACGGCGCGCGACTCGGCTTCCAGTACCGCATCGACGATCTGGTCCTGGCCGGGGCCTGGCTGTCGAAGACCAGCCTCGATTTCAAGGACGGCGATCTGACCATGGGGGGAGCGACCTACGAGGCAAAGATGGAAGGGTTCGACTGGCCGCAGCAGGCCGGTCTGGGGCTGGCCTACCATTTCGGCTACGCTTTCCGGGTCGCCGTCGATGTCGATTGGGTCGAGTGGTCGCAGGCGGTTGACGAGGTCGTGCTCCGCGGCGGGCCGGCGGATATCGTCTTTCCGATGAAGTGGGAAGACCAGTGGGTCTATGCGATCGGCGCCGAATGGGAGTTTCGCGACGGGTGGCTGGCGCGCCTCGGCTACAATCACGGGGACTCGCCGGTCCCCGACGCGACCCTCTCGGCGCTTTTCCCGGCCATTCTCGAGGATCATGTCACCATCGGGCTGGGGTACCGGGCGCGGACCTGGCAGCTCGATCTCGCCTACGAGCACGCCTTCGAAGCGGAGCAGACCAACTCGAACAGCGATCCCCTGGTCGATCCCTTCGCCGGCAGCACCCAGTCCCACGAGCAGAACACCACGCACCTGATGATGACCTGGTTTTTTTAACCGGCAGGATACCCCGCAGGCACGAAGCGCCGGCCGTCGATGGCCGGCGCTTTTTTTGTGTGCCGCTTTGTCAGAGCCGCTCCGGCTTGCACACGTCGCGCTCCCGGGTCGCCAGGGCCCCGCACTTGCGGCATCTCAGGGTCGCGCCCTCGGCGCGCCTGCGGATCTCTTCCTCGAGCCCGAGCTTTTGCAGCTTGCAGATGTGCAGCGTGTGGTACTCGGGGGTGTCGCAGTCGAGAGGCTTGCCCATCCTTGACTCCTTGCCCGTGTGTTTGGGTTCAGCTTAGCAGAATTCCGGGCACGGGGGCGATCCTCAGAGGGACGTTCCGCAGTACTTGCAGCAGCGCGCATCGGAATCGTGCCCTTCGGCGCTGCAGGCGGGGCAGGACTGGGTGGAGACGGTCAGGTGCTCGCGCCGGGTCAACTCGGCGGTGACGATGCCGGTGGGGACCGCGATGATCCCGTAGCCGATGATCATGATCATCGAGGCCAGGACCTGCCCCGTGGGAGTCTGCGGCGAGATGTCGCCGTAGCCGACGGTGGTCAGGGTGACGATCGCCCAGTAGATCGAAACCGGGATGCTCGTGAAGCCGCTGTCGACTCCTTCGACGACGTACATCAGCGAACCGAGGATGACCACCAGGTTGAGGACCGTAAAGAGGAACACGGCAATCTTCCTGCGGCTGGCGCTCAGGGCGCTGCGCAGGGTGTCGGCGGCGCCGAGGTAGTTGGCGAGCTTGAAGACGCGGAACACCCTGAGCAGACGCAGGATGCGGATGGTGAGCAGGAACTGGCTGCCGGGGAGGAGCAGGCTCAGGTAGGTCGGGAGAATGGCCAGCAGGTCGACGATCCCGTAGAAGCTGAGCGCGTAGCGGGAAGGGCGGGTGATGCACGCCAGGCGCAGCAGGTATTCGCCGGTGAAGAGGAGCGTAAAGAACCACTCGAGCCGGTTCAGGAGCTGGCCGTGCTGGCCGCGCACGCTGGCCACGCTGTCGAACATCACCGCGACCACGCTGGCGAGGATGGCGGCGATCAGGGCGACATCGAAGGCCTTTCCTGCGGGCGTGTCGGCTTCGTAGATGATCTCGTGCAGGCGGGCACGCCAGCCGCGCAGGGGCGCGTCACCCGGGAGGGGGTTATGGGGGACCTGCTGCTTCATGCCGCTTCCTTTCGCTGTAGCTACCTGCCAGTGCGTTCAACCATGCCACGACCAGGGAAAGGGGGCAAGTCACGACGGAGTTTGGGCCGGGACTTGAAATCGGCCACGGAGTAGGCATAGTGGAAGCGTTACCGACTCCGGTCCGCGAAAGGAACTCTGCATGCCCGGTCTCATGGTCCGCTGGTTCATCCTCACCCTGGCGATTCTGCTCGCCGGATACCTGGTCGAAGGAATTTCCGTCGCCGGCCTCTGGAGCGCGCTCTTTGCCGCCCTGTTGCTCGGCATGCTCAATGCCCTGCTGCGCCCCCTGCTGATCGTCCTGACCCTCCCCCTCAACCTGCTCACGCTCGGCCTGTTTACCTTCGTGATCAACGCCCTGCTGCTGCTGATGACCTCGGGCGTGATCGGCGGCCTGGTGATCGACGGGTTCGGTTCGGCCCTGGTCGGGTCCCTGATCATTTCCCTGTGCAGCTGGCTGGCGACGGTGCTGATCAGCGACCGCGGCAAGGTCGAAGTGGTCGAGCTGCATCAGCGGGGTGGCATCTACCGCAAGTAGTCCTAGACAATCTCAACCCGCGCGAACCCTCCCCCCTCAGTGCGCATGTTGGTCACCTGGCCACGATAAAGCCGCGCGGCGACCCCGAGCAGACGGTCGCGGTAGACAAAGAGCCGGAAGTCCGCCTTGAACTCCCTGCCGTCCGGGTAGGCGTGCAGGCTCGGTTCGACCAGGCGCTGGCAGAGGGTACTCTCGGGCTCGAGCCCGTGGAAGCGCTTGCGGGTGATCTTGTCCCCGGTCAGGACGCCGCGGCTGCCGAACAGGGCGACCGGTTTGAAGACCCAATCCTTGCGCTCCTCCCACATCACATCCGGATCGACGTCGGCGAGCATGCGACAGTCGGGGATTCCGAGGGCGAGTGTCGTACGTTCCCTTTCGGTGAGCCCCCAGGCGCGCAGCCGCTCGGGGTCGCACCACAGGAGCATGCGGCGTTTGTCGGCGAGCAGTCCGTAGCTGTGCGGATTGGGGCTGAGGCAGACCGCCGCGGCCAGGTAGGCCTCGCGGACGCCGGCCATGGCCGGGGATTCAAGGTAGAAGTCGCAATGGCGGTTGTAGAGCATGTCGCAGCGGATACCGGCGTTGAAGACCCCGCGGGCATCGGCCACAAGCTCTGACGGGTCGAGGATGCGGGTTTCGAGCCCCTCGGCCGCGAAGGCCCGGGCGAAGGCCTCCATTTCGGGGAACAGGAACTGCTCCCCGGGGAGCTCGTCAAGGATCACGAGGTTTCGGAGGGTGCCGGCGCCGTAGCGGGCATAGTCGTCGAAAAAGGTCTGGATGGCCCGGGTGAAGAAGCGCTGGCGCGCTGGGGCGCTCTCGCTCTGGAGCGCCAGGTAGCTCCCGCCGGCGTTGGTGTTGACCTCGATCAGGCGCGGCCCTGCGTCCGTGAGGTGGAAGTCGTAGCCCATCATCACCGCGTCGTGGCGGGGGTCGAACTGCGCGTTCGCAGGGACCCGCGCGTAGACCTCCTGGCGGTAGCCCGGGTGCTGGCTCAGGCGAAACAGGATGCGTGCGACCCGGAGCATCCGGTGCAGGTCGCGGCGCGGCAGCTGGACGGTGTAGGGGCTGACGGGGAGATCGGTATCAGGCATCGGGCGGTCCATGGAGGAAAGTTTAACGCACTATCGCACAGGGCGGGGGAATTGCAAAGGGCGGGGAGGGCGAAAAAAACCCCGGCCCTGGGTGGGCCGGGGGAGGAGAGAGCGACCTGGACGAGGTCACTCGAGAGCTTTGGCGAGCAGGGAGATGGTGTGTTCGGCGCGGACCGTCGAGCCCTGCTTGTCGAGCCCGCCGCCGATCTGCAGCATGCAGCCCGGGCAGTCCATGGCGACGCACTCGGCGCCGCTCGCGGCGATGTCGGCGAGCTTGTCGGCGAGGATGTTCTTGGCGATGTCGGGGTGGCTGGTGAAGGAGTAGGAGCCGCCGAAACCGCAGCAGCGGTCGGAGCGCTTCATCTCCACCAGTGCATGACCCGACTGCTGCAGCAGCTGGCGGGGCTGCTGCCAGACCCCGGCGCCGCGCTTGAGGTGGCAGGAGTCGTGGTAGGTGACCGTTGTGCCCCCTTGGGTCTTCCGGAAGAGCTCACCGGCGTCGAGCACGTCGGCGATGAAAGTCGCCGCGTCCAGGGTGATCTCGGCCAGGCGCTCGGCGCGGGAGGCCCAGGCCGGGTTGTCGCGCAGGTGCTCGACGAAGTCGCGCTGCAGGGCCATCGAGCAGGTCGGGCAGGTGGTGAGGACGTAGTCGGGGTCGTCTTCGAGCAGGGCGGCGATGTTCTGCTCGGCGAGCTCGACCATGGTCTGCCTGTCCCCCGAGTAAAGGGCCGGGATCCCGCAGCAGTTCTGCTTCTGCGGGAAAGTGACCTTGACGTCGAGGCGGTTCAGGACCGTGACCAGGTCGTCGCCGAGTTCGGGGTAGAGGAAGTCGTTGGCGCAGCCGGCGAAGAAGGCCACGGTGTATTTCGGGCGCTCGAGCGGCTGGGGGATTTTCGCGAAGCGATCGCGCAGCGGCGTGTCGGCCAGCGCGGGGAGGGTACGCCATTCGGTCAGCGAGGAGAAGAACAGCGGCAGGTGGCGGATGGTCCGTTCACCCCGGGTGACCGGTTTCTGCAGCAGGCTGGCGGCG
>QKBP01000099.1 GCA_003246035.1 Desulfuromonadaceae bacterium
CCCAGGAGGAGGCCGTCACCCAGGAGGAGGCCGTCACCCAGGAGGAGGCCGTCACCCAGGAGGAGGCCGTCACCCAGGAGGGTGGAGCGTCGGACGCAGCCGAAGCAGCCGAAGCAGCCGAAGCAGCTGCCGCCCCCGAGTCCACGGAAGACGCCGTGAGCGTCGAGCCTTTGGAGGCAAGCAGAGACGAGGCGGTCGACGCCCTGCAGTCTGCAGACGGGTCCGGGGAGGTGGTGCAGGCCTCGCGCCAGGAGGAAGGAACGGAACCGGCTGCGTCGACGGACGCCGCGCAGGGAGGTGAGGAACCATGAACCGGTGGATGATCCCGACAGGGGCGCAGCTGCTGCGCCTGGCCGGCCTGTTCGCGCTGCTGTGGGTAGCCGGCTGTGCCAGCCGTGGTGTGGTCAGCCCCGACGGGGAGTTGCAGCCGAGCGAGCCGGCGGTCATCGAGCGGCTCGAAGACGGCCGCGTCGGGTTCGAGATCCGCGAGGTTACACAGCTCGACGGCGATCAGCGCGATGCCTTCGCCGCCGGGGTCGAAGCCCTGGAGGCGGAGCGGTACGGCGAGGCGGTCGAGGCTTTTGAAGCCGTGATCGAGGCCGGCCCGCTGGTCAGCGCCCCCTATATCGACCTGGCGATCGCCTACCGCCACGCCGGGCAGGAAGACAAGGCCCGCGAGCCGCTGCAGAGGGCCCTCGAACTGGTCCCAGGGCATCCTCTCGCCAGCCTGGAGTACGGTCGGATGCTGCGCGGCGAGGGGCGCTTCGACGAGGCGCGCGGGGTTTTCGAGGCCTCCCTCGAAGCGTTCCCCGAGTACTACCCGCTGCGCAAGAACCTCGCCATCCTGTGCGACATCTACCTCGGCGATCTCGACTGCGCGTACGACAATTACACGGCCTACGGCGCCGCCCGGCCGGACGACGAGCAGGTCGAGATCTGGCTGGCCGATCTGCGGGCGCGCCTGAACCGGTGACACCTGGGAGGGAGAAAGTGGTGATGAAACCTGCGTATGGAATCCTTTTCGGGCTGTTTCTGCTCTTTGCCACGTCGGCGCCATCCGCCGCCGAGGAGGAGGCCAAGCAGCTCTCCGGGATGTCGATCGTCGGCAACGACGAGGCCCCTAAGTCGCTCTACATCGTGCCGTGGAAGAGTTCCGAAATCGGCGTCGAGACGAGCCTGAACCTGGAAATCAACAAGGAGAACGTCCTGATCGACCGGGACGTCTTTAAACGCCAACTCGACTACTACCAAGTAAGTCAAGCACAACAATCTGGGAGGTAAACCATGTACACAATGATCGCGTTTTTTCAAAAGGGTGGCCTGTTCATGTACCCGATCCTCTTCGTCTTCGCCTTCGGTATGGCGATCGCCGTAGAGCGCTGGGTGCAGCTCGAGCGGGTCCGGAAGGCCAACCGCAAGAAGTGGAACGAGGTCCAGCCGCTGCTGGCCGCAGGGGACTTCGACGCGGCGCGCAGCGCCGTCGAGGAGGAGAACTGCTCGATCGCGCAGATGCTCTCGATGGGGCTGGCGCGCCAGGGCGCGGTGCGTCGTCGCGAGGATATCGAGATCGCCATGGAGGAGAGCCTCATGGAGATCATCCCGCAGCTTGAAAAGCGCACCCCCTACGTGGCGCTGCTCTCCAACATCGCCACCCTGCTCGGGCTGCTCGGCACCATCATGGGCCTGATCGAGGCCTTCACCGCGGTCGCCAACGCCAACCCGGCCGAGAAGGCCGACCTGCTCTCGGCGAGTATCTCGGTGGCGATGAACACCACCGCCTTCGGCCTGATGGCGGCGATCCCGCTGCTGCTCTTCCACGCCAAGATCACCTCGACCACCGGGCAGATCGTCGACAGCCTCGAGATGGCTTCGGTGAAGGCGCTCAACAGCATCTCCAATAACGCCCGGCGCCAGGGCGCAGCGAGCTGACCATGAATCGCCGCAGATCGAGAAGAAAGGTGAGGGAGGTCCCCGACCTCGACATCACCACCTTCCTGAACCTGATGGTGGTCCTGGTGCCGTTCCTGCTGATCAGCGCGGTCTTCTCGCGGGTCACGATCCTCGAGCTGAGCGTGCCGACCGCGGCGGCGCCCGGGGCGGCGGTCAACAGGCCCGACTTCAACATCGAGGTGATCGTGCGCGAGAACGGGCTGGAGTTCGGCAACGGCGCCCGCGTCGTCGCGGCGATCCCGAACAAGGATGACGACTACGACCTCGAAAAGCTCTCGCAGATGCTGATGAGCCTGAAAAGCACCTACCCGGACAAGGAAGACGCCACCGTCCTGATGGAGCCCGATATCGAGTACAACAGCCTGGTGCGGGTGATGGACACGGTCCGTTCCGCGACCCTGCGGGCCGAGGAGGGTGATGTCGAGGCTGAGGTCGAGAACGCCGGGGAGAATCCCGAGGAGACCGTGATCGTGCTCTTCCCCAACATTTCGATCGGAGATGCGCCATGAAAAACAGCCGTCGTATAAAGCGGATGGCGCGCAACCGGAAGAAGGTCACCGGCCTGAACCTGACCTCGCTGATGGACGTCTTCACCATCCTGGTCTTCTTCCTGCTCGCCAACTCGGGATCGAACGAGGTCCTGACGCCGCCCAAGCAGATCACGCTCCCCGACTCGGTGGTCGAGACCAAGCCGCGCGAGACCGTCGCGATCGTCATCAACGACGACGACGTGCTGGTGCAGGGGGAGGCGGTGGTCAAGACCGAAGCGCTGCTCGAGGACGAATCGATCGTCATCCCCGAGATCCGTGAACGGCTCGACCAGCTCGGTCAGAACATCATCGGCATCAGCACCCAGACGATCGCCGACAGCCAGGAGATCACGGTGCTGGCCGACCGGACCATCCCGTTCAAGGTTTTGAAGAAGGTGATGTCAACCTGTACTCTTTCCGGTTACGGAAAGATTTCTCTGGCGGTGAACCAGAAGGCCGCAAAATAGATGCTATGAGCGCTGAAACCAAATCGATACTCGCCCAGGAACTGGAGGCTCTCCATGCCCGGATCCATCCGCTGCGCGACCAGGCCGACCGGCTCGAGGACGAACTGCGGGGGGTCGAAGCGGAGCTCGATGCCTTCACCGTCGACCGGCAGCAGTACGACGCCCTGCAGAACGTCTGCAGCGCCCTCGAGGCGCTCGCCGAGCTGGAGGCCCAGAAGCTCTTCTGGGAAGAGCTGCCGTCCGATGTCGACCCGCCGCGCGTCCTTGCCGGGGTCCACGAGCGGATAGGGGCCTTCGAGGCCGAAATCCAGCACCACCTCGACCGCCAGAGCGGCCTCCAGCAGCAGCTGCAACGCTGTCACGACGACCTCGCCGAACTCGACTACGCGGTGCAGCAGGCCTACGAACGCGAGCAGCGGCGCCTGGAAGAGTACGCCATCGAGCGCGAGGTCGCGTTCTTCCCGATGCGCATCGCCGTCATGCCGTGGTCGATGGATACCGAGGGCGAACGCTATTTCCGGCGCGCGGTCCTGATCGCGCTGCTGATCAGCCTGCTGTTCAGCGCTCTCATCCCGCTGATCAACGTCCCGGTGCCGAAGCGCTCCGAGGTGGTGGTGGAGATCCCCGAGCGGATCGCCCAGCTGGTCAAGAAGGCCCCGCCTCCCGAACCGGTCAAACCTCCCGAGCCGGTCAAGGAGGAAGAGCCCAAGCCGGTCGAGGAAGAGCTCGCCAAGAAGAAGCCGGTCGAGAAGACGGTCAAGAAGGAGACCAAGGTCGCCGCCACGCCGGGTGAGCGGAACGCGGCCCGCGCCAAGGTCGCCAACACCGGGGTGATGGCGTTCAAGGAGTCGTTCAAGGACCTGATGGACGAGGTCGCCGTGCCGCAGCTCGGCAGCGAAGCCCGGATCAACACCAACTCCAAGGTCGCCTCGGGGTACGCCACCGCGACCCGCTCGCTGGTCGCAACCCAGGCTACTGCCGGAGGGAGCGGCGGCATCAGCAACGATCGCGTCAGCCGCAACCTCGGTTCGGGCGGCGGCGGTGGTGGCGGCCAGGGCGGCCGCGTCAAGGGGGTCGATTTTGCCCGCGTGCAGAGCAGCGTGGCCGACCTGACCGCGGAAGAGGGCCGCCCCTTGAGCGAGGGGATCGGTCCGGCCCGTACCGACGAGGAGATCCAGATCGTCTTCGACCGCTACAAGGCGACCATCTACCGCATCTACAACAAGGAGCTGCGTAAGGACCCGACCCTGCGCGGCAAGCTGCTGCTACGCATCACCATCGAGCCTGACGGCTCGGTTTCGAAGTGCGTCGTCGACAAGAGCGACCTCGACTCGAAGGAGCTGATCGCCAACGTCATCGAGCGCGTCGAGCGTTTCAACTTCGGGGCCAAGGAGGGGGTAGCCAGGGTCACCATCATCTATCCCATCGACTTCCTCCCTGCAGGTTAAGGGGGGATAAGGGATTCATGGAGAAGCTGGCTTGACACACAGACGCCTGCCGAAAGGCGGGTATTCAGTACCATGCACTGCAGACGCTGTGTACGAGAGAGACGATTATGAAACGATACAACCATGACTTTTTGTTTGCCGGTCAGCCCGCCACTGTACAGAAGACGTACAGGTTGCCCAGGTACCTGGAGGATCAAATTTCCGCAATCGCCTCCAGCAACAAGCTGACCCGGACCGATGTGGTGATCGAGGCCCTGCTGCACTACTTCTCGCCGCATATTATCGAGCGGATGACCTCGGAGATCGAGCAGAGCGCCCTGTATCTCGAAACGTCCCGGAAAGACGGCAACGAGAAAAGACGCCACACGTTCGAAAAACGGCGGCTCGAGATGCTCCGCGCCGAGTTCTACGACTATTTTCACGATTCGATCGAGAACCTGCTGGAGCGCCTGAAGGACTCTTCGGCGCTCGAGTCCCAGGAAGAAGGTCTGGTGGA
>QKBP01000071.1 GCA_003246035.1 Desulfuromonadaceae bacterium
CTCTCTCTGATCGAACCCGGACGCAGCGAGGTTGAGATCGCGTTAGAGCTCGAGTTCGCCCTGCGCCGTCGAGGAGGGGAGGACCGTTCCTTCGATTTTATTGTCGCCTCCGGAGAACGTGGGGCTTTACCTCATGGGGTCGCCTCGGATAAAATCCTTGCCCCTGGGGAGCTGGTCACCATCGACTTCGGTACCCGTTTTAAAGGGTATTGCAGTGACGAGACCGTGACCATCGCACTCGGGTCGGTCAGCCCGGAACTGCGCAGGCTTTTTGACACTGTACTCGAAGCCCACGATCGTGCTATCGATGGTGTCCGTCCGGGGGTACCGCTCAAGGCGATCGATGCTCTGGCTCGTGATCTGATCAGCGAGCGTGGATACGGCGATTATTTCGGCCATGGTCTGGGACACGGCGTGGGTCTCGAGATCCATGAGTTTCCGACCGTTTCGGCGCGCTCCGAAGGGGAAGTTCGGGAAGGGATGGTCTTTACCATTGAGCCCGGGATATATGTCCCGGGGTTGGGTGGATGCAGAATTGAAGATATGGTCTTGGTGACGGGGGACGGTTGTGAACGGCTGACCTCGATTCCCAAGCAATTTACCGCTATCTAGATAATGACAGGCTCTGCGGGAACAACGCCGCGGCCAAGGAGGACACAACATGGATATCAAAGATCTCAAGACATTGATCAAGATGGTGACCGATACGGACGTCACCGAGTTTGAGATGGAAAATGCCGAGGAAAAGATCGTCATCAAGCGTGGTAAGGACACGGAAGTGATCCACATGGCAGCTCCCGCTCCGGTCTATGCATCGGCTCCCGTGGCTCCGGCTATGGCCCCGGCGGCGACGCCGACGGCGCCTGCAGCGGCCCCCCTGGCCGAGGCTGCGGCGTCCGGTGGCATCGACCCCCGCTACAAGACCATCACGTCTCCGATCGTCGGGACCTTCTACCGCAAACCGAGCCCCGAAGCGGACACTTTCGTCGATGTCGGGTCAGTCGTCGAGGCAGGGAAAACCGTTTGCCTGGTCGAAGCCATGAAGATGTTCAACGAGATTGAAGCCGAGTTCAAGTGCAAGATCGTCGAGATCCTCAAGGACGACGCCGCCCCGGTCGAGTACGGCGAAGCGCTTTTCGTGGTGGAGCCTCTCTAAGCCTTTCGCTACCTCATTTCCGCCGGCTGCGTGAGTTGTCGGCGAGGATCACGGAGCATAGTCGATGTTTCATAAAATTCTCATCGCCAATCGCGGCGAGATTGCACTGCGGATCATCCGGGCCTGTAAGGAACTCGGGATCAAGACCGTGGCGGTCTATTCCGATGTCGACAGCGAGGCGCTGCATGTCAAGCTCGCCGACGAGAGCGTCTGTATAGGGCCGGCCGCGAGCGCGAAGAGTTACCTGAATATCAAGGCGATCATCAGCGCAGCCGAGGTCTCCGATGCCGATGCCATCCATCCCGGATACGGCTTTCTTTCCGAGAATGCCGAGTTCGCGGAGATCTGTGCCAATTGCGGGATCACGTTTATCGGGCCGACCGCCGAAAACATCCGCCTGATGGGGGATAAGATCGCTGCCCGCCAGTCGGTCACCAAGGTCGGAGTGCCGATCCTGCCCGGGACCAAGGAGGGCGTTCCCAACGTCGATCGCGCTCAGGAGATCGCCGAGGAGATCGGATTTCCGGTCATTATCAAGGCGACGGCCGGTGGGGGCGGGAAGGGGATGAAAGTTGTCCATTCCCCGGCGTCTCTTCCCAACGCCTTTGCTACGGCCAGGGCCGAGGCCAATGCCGCGTTCGGCAATCCTGACGTGTATATCGAAAAGTTCTGCGAGCGCCCCCGCCATGTCGAGATTCAGATCCTTGCCGACAAGCACGGGAATGTCATCCACCTCGGTGAGCGCGATTGTTCGATTCAGCGCCGTCATCAGAAGCTGATCGAGGAGGCCCCTTGCCCGGTACTGAGCGATAAACAGCGGAAGCAAATGGGTGACTGTGCCGTCGCGGCAACCAAGGCCGTCGGCTACTCGAGTGTTGGCACCATGGAATTTCTCCTCGACGGCAACGGCGATTTCTACTTCATGGAGATGAACACCCGTGTTCAGGTGGAACATCCGGTGACCGAGATGATTACCGGGGTCGACATCATCAAGGAGCAGATTCGTGCCGCGGCCGGCCTCGAGCTGAGTTATTCCCAGGAGGATATCCAGATCCGCGGCCATGCCATCGAGTGCCGTATCAACGCCGAGGATCCGGCCAAGTTTACGCCGTTCCCTGGCAAGATCGACGGCTATCACACTCCGGGTGGACTCGGAGTTCGAGTCGACAGTGCGGTCTACGACCAGTACACGGTGCTGCCGCATTACGACTCGATGATTGCCAAGCTGATCGTACATGCCGACACGCGTGAAGAGGCGATTCGGCGCATGGCAAGGGCCCTCGATGAGTACATCATCGATGGAATCAAGACGACGATACCCTTCCATCAGCGGATCATGCACAACAAGGAGTTTATCGAAGGGAATATCGACACCGGGTTTCTCGAGCGTCACCCGGTATAATGATTGGGAGGCCGGGTTCGCCCGGCCTTTTTTTGTCGATGCAAAGCTGGAGACTTATCCATAGCGGGGCGCTGCGCGGGGCAATGAACATGGCCCTCGACGAGGCCCTCTTCGAGGCCGTGGCGAGAGGGGATTCCCCGCCGGTGGTCCGTCTGTACCGCTGGGAACCCGCCACCGTCACTCTTGGCTACGCCCAGCGTGATGCGCGCGCGATCAACTTTGCGGCCTGCCGGGAGCTCGGTTTCGACGTCGTGCGTCGCTCGACCGGAGGTCGTGCGGTGCTGCATCAGCACGAAGTCACCTATGCACTCATTGCTCCGATCGATCATCCGCTGTTTGCCGGCGGTATCCTCGAGAGCTATCGTGCTATCGCCCGTCCCCTGCAGGAGATGCTCACCGGTTTCGGTGTCGAGGTGGAGTTGGTCCCCGCTCGGCGTACTGCTGCGTCGTCCCAGCTTCACGATATCTGCTTCACCGCGCCGGCGAGTTACGAACTGGCGGTTGCAGGGAGAAAGATTGCCGGTAGTGCCCAGAAGCGCAATGAACGCGCCTTTTTGCAGCACGGATCGATCCCTGTCGATCTCGACCCAGAGGTGATGGCTCGCGTCCTGAGCCCTCCCGACCTGGCGGATCTCGCAGCGGCGGCCAACCAGTTGCGCGACAAGGTCGGCTGGATCAACCGGTATCAGGAGATACCGCTGACGCTCGAAAGGGTCGAGGCAGCCATGGAGGAGTCCTTCGTTCGTGTCTATCCCGGGCACTGGGAAGTCGGCCAGCCGACCGAGGCCGAATGGCAGCGAGCCCGGCAGCTTTGCGCCGAAAGGTTTTATGTCCCGGAATGGAATGGCGACGAGCCGCAAGCCCCGGACGCTATTGACCGGTGTAGCTGATTCTTGTATCGTCGGTGAGCTTAATCGAAGCCCTTGGGAGGGACGACCATGCGCAAATTCATCACCATCGCCATCGTTCTATGTGCCGCCGCAATGCTGTGCGGCATGGGAGGACTTGGAGGCGAGCCCGAAGGGCAGCTACCTGAAACAGAACACGACTTCTCCGTCACGGTCGTCGATCGGAGCGGCATCGAAACCCACCTGTCACATTTTTCTATGGACGGTTCGACCTTTCTTCACGGCCAACTCGGCAACGCATCGGTGACGATCGCCTTTGAGGAGATACAGTCGGCGACCTTTCATGGCATGGCCAATGATCGGATCAAGGTTGTTCTTGACCTCAAGGCGGGCAAGGACCTGACCTTGCATATCCGTCGTCGCTCCGGATTTGCCGGCCAGATGGAGGTTGGAGTCTACCAGATCCGCGCCGAGGATGTGGCCCGCCTCGACTTCAAGTAAAGCGCACCTCGCCGTTTGAGTTTTATCATGGGATTCCCCCTGGTCGTCGGACACATTGCCTACGCCAACTGCGAACCGTTCTTTCACCATCTGCGTGCATGCGGCTTTGACGGTCAGATCCGTTCCGGTGTCCCCTCCGAACTCAATCGCCAACTCGCCGACGGGGAGCTCGACCTCAGTCCCTCCTCGTCCTTCGAGTATCTGCGCAACTGGCGCAAGTACATGATCCTCCCGGGGATGTCGATCAGCTCGGTCGGTGAGGTCATGAGCGTTCTGCTGATCTCCTCACATCCGCCCGAGGCCTTGCGAGGCCGCGAGATATTTCTGACGGGGGAGTCAGCCTCATCGGTTCACCTGCTTCAGGTCCTGCTGCGGGAATTCTATGGATTCGATGAAGTTTTCTGTCGTGTTCCGGAGGGGGCGATTGAAGATCACGTGCGCCGAGGGCATCCCTGCCTGCTGATCGGGGATCGTGCCCTGCGCATGGCCCAGGAGGTCCCACGGGAGCATGTTCACGATCTCGGCGAACTCTGGTACCGGCATACCGGCCTCCCTTTCGTTTTTGCCTTGTGGATTTTGCGCCGAGAGGTCGCTGCTGAACGGCCGGATATGGTTCGAGAGTTCTGTGCCCAGTTGCAGGAGTCGACTCGCATGGCTCTGGATGACCTTGACGGTTTGGCGCGGTCCGTGTCGGGATATCGGTGGTTCGGGGAGCATGCCCTGGTTAGGTATTGGCAGCGAATGTCGTACGCGCTGGACGACAGCCATGTGCTTGGGCTTCAGCGCTACGCTGGCCTGCTGGTGAAGTATCGCTTTCTGAACGAACTCCCCGGAATCGAACTGTTTACGATCGGGTCAGAGGCACGTTGAGTGGGGCAACGACGTTATGGACAGCGCTCCCCAGGGCCAAGTTCGCAGTGGGCCGCTTCCCTTGTCCTGCGCGGGATGTCGGGTTCTACGAGATGAATTGACAGCGGGGAGGCGAACCGTTAAAAGATAGGAGCACTCGGCCCGGGTGGCGGAACTGGCAGACGCAAGGGACTTAAAATCCCTCGGCCGTATGGCTGTGCGGGTTCGATCCCCGCCCCGGGCACCATAAAAAAAGGATGGCTTAGGCCATCCTTTTTTTATGCGTCGCTTTCGCCGAAGACCTGGGCGCTGAAGATGTAGATTTCGGCGTCCTCGGATTTCCAGGCGTCGGTCGGCAGACCGGCCTTGATGCAGGTCTGTTTGAGAAAGGTGTCCCTGTCCCAACCGTATTCGGTGGCGACCTGTGGAAGCAACACCCCGCGGTAATAGCCCTTCTCAAGGTAGATGCCGTGGGAGCCGACTTCGATCTCTTCGATGGTGTCGATCTTGTGCAGGGGCGACAGGACCGAGATCTCAAGACTGTATCCCTCGAGATCGTCGATCTTCATCGGGTAGAAGCGGGGATCCCGGGTAGCCGAGGCAACGGCCATCTCCGCGACTTCCTTGAAAAGCGGGAGTTCGGACTGGAAGTTGCCGATACAGCCGCGGAGTTCGCCATCCCTGTAGATGGTGACGAAGCAGCCGTTTCGGCGGTTGAGGTTGCGTTCCTCGCGCGGTTCGATGTAGTTTTCGCCGCTGCGTACGAAGGTTTCGATGGCATTGCGGGCTATGGAGAGCAGTGCTTCCTGCTCGTCCGTGGTCAGCTCCTGTCCCACGCGATTCACCCCCCCTGAGGAATTAGTCAGACTCAGCGTGACCTTTATAGTGGAAAAGCGTATGTTTGACAAGGGCGTTTCTGTCATCCGTGACGCCAGAGCCGGTGAAAAAAAAGCTATGGTCGTATGCAACGACCATAGCTCAGTAGGATGATAGCGTGTTGGTTGTGCGATCAGGCCGTAACGGGGACAAAATCGTTGGTCGGACCGTGGACCATGACCTCTTTTTCGCCCTTAAGAGTCCAAAGCGAACCGCAATTACCGCACTCTTCCAAGTTATCGGCGAACCCGTCGGCGTGAGTGTCGATCTCGACATGATGGTCATCGTGACATACGGGACACTTCATGGGAGTCTCCTTTGTGTGATGTGGTTAAATTTAACACGAATGGTAAGAGGGTAGCGGAAACCTGAGGCGAGGGCAAGAAAAAAATGCAAAAAACTTCGAAAAAACAATAAGTTGCGCATTCTTGTGTTCTGCTGGGTAAACCGATATTTTGATCGTGGAGGTCATCTGGGGTAGAGTAAACGTCTAGCTCCTGTAAGTATACGGAATATATGCTTTTAGATCTCGGTACCAGTATTCTAGTTTTTGAGGGTATTTTCACTGAAGGTGGTCATGATGTCTCAATATTTTTCACTTTTTAGAGTGCTGCGGCGTTCGCTTTCGGTCGTTTGCTTCTGTCTGCTGCTTCTACTCGGTGCGTCCTGCGCCGTCAACCCGGTTACCGGGCGTTCGGAATTGGCCTTTATGAAGATGTCCCCAGCGGAGGAGGCCGAGATCGGAATGCGGGCCTTCCCGGCGGCGATCCAGCAGATGGGGGGAGAAGTCCCCGATCTTCAGCTGCAGGGCTATGTTCAGCAGGTCGGGGAGCGAGTCGCTCAAGCAGGTCATCGCCCGGAACTCGAGTACCAGTTTCGAGTGGTTAACCAGCCTCTCCCCAATGCCTTCTCCCTCCCCGGAGGGTACGTAGCGATTACCCGCGGATTGCTGGTCCATCTCGAGAACGAGTCACAGCTTGCTGCTGTCCTGGGGCACGAAATTGCCCATGTGACAGCCCGCCACGCCGCCCAGGGACGGCAGAGGGACACCCTCTCTCAGCTGGCTGCCGCCGTGCTGGCCGGTGCGACCGGCGGCGAATCGTATGGAGCGCTGGCCATGCAGGTCGGTCAGGTCGGCTCCTTGCTGGTGGAGAACACCTTCAGCCGCGAACAGGAAAGGGAGTCAGACCAACTCGGCATCGACTACATGGTAGCGGCCGGGTATGACCCACAGGGTGCTATCGGCCTGCAGGAAGTGTTTTTCCGGAAGCTCGATCAGGAACAGCAGCCCGACTGGCTGAACAATGTGTTTCGCACGCACCCGTTCTCCAGGGAGCGTCTCGACAATAACCGGAACTATATCCGGCAGCGTTATGCGGCTGTTCTCGGCAGCTCGGGTGCCCGGCGCGGGGTGGAGGTCTTCACCAAGGCGATTCGCTACCTGAAGGAGAGCGAAGAGGGGTATCGCCTCTATGCGCAGGCTATCGCTCTGGAAGCGGACGGAAGCCCGAACGAGGCGATCCAGACCCTGCTCGAGGCATTGAAGGTGGCTCCCGAGGAGGCGCTGCTGCACACCGCCACCGGTCTGGCGTATCTGCGTCAGGAAGATCTCATCTCGGCCCGCCGCTATCTGCGCGAAGCGGTCGCTCTCGACAGCGGTCATTATCAGTCTCATCTCGGGCTGGGATATGTCTACCTGAAGCGCCAGGAGTACCCCCAGGCGATTCGTTCGCTGCAGCGAAGCGTGGAGTTGCTGGCCACGGCTCAAGGCGTGTACCTGCTCGGCGAGGCGTACCAGGGCAGCGGCAATCGCGAGGAAGCCGTGCGCCATTATCGGGCCGTCGTCGAGGCCGAACCGCAAAGTCGCCTTGGGCAGGTCGCGCGCCAGAAGCTCCAGGACTTGGGGGTGCGCTGATGAACTGGGACACCTTACTCGAAACCGACGAGCGGTTGCTGTGGGAGGGGCGCCCGGCGCCGCGCTGTTTCACGTTTCGGCGCTGGATCCATTCGGTGTTCGGTCTGATTCTGATGGCTCCGGCATTGGTGTGGCTCGATGGCGGCCAGGCGTTGGCCGTTGAGCGTGGCGAACCGCTTTGGGGTGTCATCCCCTGGCTGGGGGTAGCCTTGGCCAGCTATTTTCTGGTCGGTCATCTGCTGCTGGCACGCCTCGACTGGGAAGGGACCTTTTACGCGATCACCGACCGTCGGTTGATCGCGCTCGGGGGATGGCCTCGTCGGAGCGCCTGGACTCTCCCCCTGAACCGGCTCCGTCATCTCCGGCTCAGGCCCCGCGGCCGTGATCTCGGCAGCCTGTATGTCAGCGGACAGGATTCGCGGGAGCGCAGGGTGCTTTCCTGCCTTGAGCACCCTGCCCGGGCGATTGCGCTCCTCGAGGAGGCCGTTCGCCGAAACCTTACGGAGGAGAGTTCAGGATAAGGTTTGACTGACCCGGTGCAGCCGGTTAAGATGCCGCGATTTTAGTTATCGTGGATACGTGTATGAGACGACAATTTTATCTTGAAACCTTCGGCTGCCAGATGAACGTGGTCGACTCGGAACGGATCGTCGACCTGCTCCAGGAGATGGGCTACAGTCAGATCGATCAGCCGGACGACGCCGACCTGATCCTTCTCAACACCTGTTCCGTACGGGCCAAGGCCGAACGCAAGGTCTACGGCCACCTCGGGCGTTTCAAGCCCCTTAAGGACGCGCGTCCCGATCTGATCCTCGGTGTCGGAGGCTGCGTCGCCCAGCAGGAGGGGGAGAAGATGCTCGCCCAGGTCCCTTATCTCGACCTGGTGTTCGGTACCCACAATATTCATCTCTTGCCGCAGCTGGTTCTCGACGCCGAACAACGGCGCCAGCGTGGCGCCGCCACCGACTTCCTCGATCGTGAAACACGCCTGCAACTCTTCCCTCAGCGCGGGGCCGGAGAGAGCATCACCCGCTTCGTGACGGTCATGCAAGGGTGTGACAATTTCTGTTCCTACTGCATTGTTCCCCACGTGCGCGGACGGGAAGTCAGCCGCCCGAGCAGCGAGATCCTCGACGAGATCCGCCGGCTTGCCGATGGCGGGGTGCGCGAAGTGACCCTGTTGGGACAGAACGTCAACTCCTATGGCGATCGTCAGGCTGGGGATCCCGATTTTGCCGGGCTGCTCGCCGCTGTTCAGCGGGTCGAAGGGATCGAACGGATTCGCTTTACGACGTCCCACCCGAAGGATCTCTCTCCGGCGTTGATCGACTGCTTCGGGGAGCTCGACAAGCTCTGCCACCACCTGCACCTGCCGGTCCAGTGCGGCAGCGACCGGATCCTTGCGGCGATGAACCGCGGCTACACCGCCTCTGAGTATCTGGCCAAGGTCGAACGCCTGCGTAAGGTCTGCCCCGATATCCGATTGACAACCGATATCATCGTCGGATTCCCCGGCGAGGATGACGACGACTTCGAGCGGACGCTCGAGCTCGTTGAACGGGTCGGTTACGCCGATGCCTTCACCTTCCTGTACTCGTCGCGCCCCGGAACCGCCGCGGCCGAGTTGATGGAGACATCGTCCTCTGACGAGAAGCAGCGGCGTTTCGATCGCCTGGTGGAGGTTCAGGGGGCGCGCAGCGAGGCGATCTGGGCCGGCGACGTCGGCTCGACCTGTGCCGTCCTGGTGGAAGGGGAGAGTCGTCAGGGGGGCGGACAGCTGTTCGGGCGTACGACCTGGAACCGGATCGTCAACTTCACCGGCCCCGGGGAGTTGATCGGCAGAATGGTCCCGGTGACGATCCTTCGCAACTACCGCAATTCGCAACTTGGGAGGTACGATCAAGACCTCGTCAATATGTGAAAGTCCCTCATTTTATTTGGCTTTACGCCTTGCCAGTCGGAGTTCTTTTATTTAACATTGAGCAATTGATATTTCCTTGTGGAGACCGGCATGGCCAGGGGGCGTGTTCTCGCCATTGAAAATGATGCATCCTTCCGAAGTTTCTTCGAGGATGTGTTGCGTGCGGAAGGCTACGAGGTTCACTCTGTCGACAACGGCGCCATGGGACTGCAGCTGTTGCGCGACGACGACTTCGATCTCGTCATCACCGAGATCACCCTCCCGGGCATGGACGGGCTCGAGATCACCCAGAAGATCGTCAGCTTCAACCCCGAGCAGCCGATCATGGTGGTCACCGCCCAGCAGGACGTCGACAAGGCTCTAGCCGCACTGCAAAAAGGGGTCTCCGAGTACCTGCTCAAGCCGATTGATCCACAGAAATTCCTCCGTTCGGTCAACCGCCTGCTCTTCAACCAGTCGCTCAGCCAGGATCACGAGCGGCTGTCGCTAGAAAATCACCGCCTCAACTCGATCCTCTCCGTTTATCACAAGTGCATGGCTTTTCTGGCCACCACCGAGCTCGAGCATCTGAACGACCAGATCCTCGACATCTGCATGGAGGTGACCAAGGCCGAGGGGACCGTCTTGTGGCTGGCCGATCCCGGGACGGGGACCTACAAGTATTTTTCCCATCGTGGCCTGATGCGACTCTCCGGAGGGGACAACACCCTGACTCCCGGTGAACGGGAGCGGGTCAAGATCCTGGACGGTGAGCCGGCGCTCGGGCCGCAGGGGAGGACCCTCTGGATACCGTTGCTGCACGAGATGGAGTCGCTGGCGCTGGTCCAGGCGGAGATGCCCGCCGGGAGGGAGACATTCACCCGTCGCGACATGAAGAACGCCGCTTCGATCGCCAAGTTCGCCTCGAGCGCGATGTACAATGTCCTGCGTTACAAATCGCTCGAAGAGACCAGCCTGCAGACCGGAGTCGGCCAATCCTACAGCATGGCCTATTTTCAGGATCACCTCAGCAAGGAACTGCAGAAGGCACATCGGTATGGTCGGCACCTGTCCCTGGCACAGCTCGAGGTCGAAAACTACACCGAGCTGAAGGCCTCCTTCCATGACCGTGACCTTCAGGTCGGCATTGAGGAGGTGGTCGACCGCTTGCGCGAGGTTCTCAGGGATGCCGACGTGATCGCCACCGCCAAGCCGCACCAATATTTCATCCTCCTGCCGGAGACCGATTTCTGGGGCGCGATCATGGCCCAGAAGCGCATTCGTCGTGCCCTCAAAGGGGTTACCCTCTCGGCGCTCAAGAAGATGCTCCCGGTCAACGTCGCCTTGCGCAGCGCGACCTATCCCGGTGACGGTAACACCTTCGAAGCCCTTCGCGAGGTGACCGATCACCGCCTCGATCACCTGCGTGAAAGTCTCTTCCATCGCGAGCCGTTGCAGACGGCGTCTTTCTGGGATGCGGTCAACCTCATCCTCGGCTCCCCCAAGGACTACAAGTTCACCGGCGACGGGATCGAGGTCTCGATGCTGCTGGCGCCCTATGCCTCGACGGTCCACAGCAAGTATTTCCGCATGCCCATGAACCGTTCCGACGAGATCCAGCGCATGTTCTGCCTCGAGGCGATCGAGTCCTACCGGACGCGTGGCATGATCTATCGCAGCTGCAGCGATTTCGAGGCGGCACGAGCACAGGTTTGTGACGTCGAGGCGCTCGAGAGGTCGGCCACGACCCTCTACCTGCTCGGCGGCGACAAGCGGGTCCACTGGGATCTGCAGCATATCGTCCCGGTGCATATCCCCGATGCCCAGTTCCGCAAGGTTCAATTCCTGCTCTATCTCTCCGAGAATCATGCTTACGGAATTTTCGCCACGGAGATGCAGGGGGACCTGGTCGGTTTTCACACCTCGGACTTCTTTTTCGTTGAGAATATGGTGGTTAAATTTCAGGAGCAGTTTCAGCTCCAGACCCAGATCTGACCATGCCCAAGAACAAGTATCGCATTATTGTCGTCGGCGCCCGCAAGGAGTTCTCCTCGCTGGTGGAGCCCCTCAGCAGCAAGGGGTGCCAGGTCACGTTTTGCCCCGACACCGGGCAGGCGATGGACATGGCCATCAACGAAGGGGCGGATGTGCTGGTTCTCGACATCGAGACTCCCGGTCTGGTCGCCTCCGAGGTGTTCAGCCTGCTGCGCGACAGTCCCAACTGCAACGAGATGGGATTCTTCTTTATCGGTCCCAGGGGGGGGGAGGTCGAGGGGCTGCGGCGCAACAAGGATCATTACGTCAGTCGGCCCTACAAGGTCGACCAGCTGCTCGGCGGCATCTGGAGCTACCTGACCCGGAAAAGCCACGCCGAGAAGATCAGTCTAGAAAAGAAGCGGATCGAAGGCGACCTCAACCAGATCTCCCTGATCGATCTGCTGCAGATCTTCCACTTCAATCACAAAAGCGGCGAACTCCATCTCGAACGGGGCGGAAAGACCGGGCACATCTTCATGGTCCAGGGTGCGGTCATCAATGCGCGTTACGAGGACGTCGAGGGGGAGAAGGCCTTTTACCGTCTGGTTACCTGGGACAAGGGGAAGTTCTGGTTCACCCCGGGAGAAGGGGAGTGGGAGACGCACATCGATCGCCCCACCGACTTCCTGATCATCGAGGGGTTACGCCAGAATGACGAGCTGGCGGCCCTGGAAGGGCAGTTGCCGATTCCCCAGATGTCCCTGGCGATCAGGGTCCCCGTCGACCAGCTCCCCAAGGGGCTCCGACCGGCTACCCAACAGGTCCTGCTTCTGCTGCAGCGCCACGAAAAGGTCTCCGAGATCCTCGACCGCTGTGCGCTCCCCGACCTTGAGATCCTGCAGATTCTCAAGGTTCTGCTCGACAAGCAGCTGGTCGAGGTCCGCAAGGTCTCGGCGCCCAAACGGACCACCGGTCCGCTGCTTTCGAGCGAAGAGATCATGGCGATCAAGGAGCGGCTCGGTGACCGTGACGTGCTGCTCGAGGAGGCCTCGGCCAAGCTGGTGGTGCTGGCCTCGGAAGGACAGCAGCTCAAGGAATTCCTCGCAGCCCTAAGCGGCTTCCCCGAGTTCAAGCCTGATCCGGGGTTCCGCGCCAGTGATGCGGTGATCGCGCTGGGTGACATGGGGCGCCTCGATCTCGGTGAGGCGTTTTCCCTGAGGGTCTTCAGCCTGCCCGCGAACGAACAGCTTACCCCGCTGTGGAGGGCTTTCCGCCGCCGCCTTCTCGGGGTTGTCTCACTCGGTTCGGACGAGCAGATCGAGTCGGCCGAGAATTTCTTCGGTAGTGACCACGGGGCTCCTGTGGTCCGTTGTTTTTCCGGCGCGGACGGCTTGTGCAGTCCGATCGTCAAGGGGGACCGTAACTCCCTGCTGCAACTGCTGGCCTATTTCGTCAGCCACTATGTGGGTTCCAGCCCCCAGGAGAACGGCATATGATCGACCTGCACACCCATACCGTCTTCAGCGACGGTGAACTCATCCCTGCCGAGCTGGTACGGCGTGCCGCAGTAGCGGGGTATTCGGCTCTCGCGATTACCGATCATGTCGACCTCTCCAATCTCGACTTTACCGTTCCGCGTATCGCTTCGGTCGCCCAGGACCTCGGCGCGGCCTGGGGGCTGATCGTGCTCCCCGGGGGGGAACTGACCCACCTCCCTCCCGCGCAGATAGCCGACGCCACGCGCAAGGCGCGTGCGCTCGGGGCCATGATCGTGGTCTGTCACGGCGAGACGATTGTCGAGCCGGTCGCCGAGGGGAGCAACCGGGCCGCGATCGAAGCGGGTGTCGACATCCTCTCCCATCCCGGGCTGATTACTGCGGAGGACGCGCGCCTGGCCGCCGAGCGGGGCGTATTTCTCGAGATCACCACGCGTCGTGGGCACTCGCTGTGCAACGGCCACGTGGTGCGCATCGCCAGAGAGGCCGGTGCTCGACTGGTGGTCAACAACGATGCCCATTCCCCGGGCGACCTGGTCTCGCCCGCCATGGCCCGTCGTATCGCCCTCGGTGCCGGGATGAGCGACGAGGAATACCAGCAGGCCTGCCGCAACTCTGAGGAACTGGTGCGCCGCGCCCTGAGCGTGGTCGTCTGATACTCCAACCTGGAACATTTCATGAACGAACAGAATTACCTTTTCTTCAAGGAGCTGGTCGAGGCTCCCAGCCCGTCCGGCTATGAACAGCCGGCCCAGCGCGTGCTGCGTAGACATCTCGAAGGGGTTGCCGACGAACTCCGCGGCGACGTCATGGGCAACCTGATCGCCCGGGTCGCCCCGACGCTTGAGGGGGCCCCGCGGGTCATGCTCGCCGGGCACTGCGACGAGATCGGCTTCATGGTGCGCTATATCGACGACCAGGGTTTCATCTGGTTCGGGGCTATCGGCGGGGTCGACCCCCATCTGGTTCCCGGGCAGAGGGTGCACATCCATGCGGTTTCCGGAACGGTTCGCGGGGTGGTTGGCAAGAAACCGATCCACCTGATCGAGGCTAAGGACCGGGACAAGGTCATCAAGCTGACCAGCCAGTTTATCGACATCGGCTGCAGCAGCCGCGCCGAGGTGGAGGCGCTGGTGGCGGTCGGAGATCCGGTCACCTTTGCGGTCGGCCTCGAGCGTCTGCAGGGTGATCGGGTCACTTCACGGGCCTTCGACGACAAGATGGGGGCGTACATCGTTGCTCGGGTTGTCCAGGAGGTCGTCCGGCGCGGCACACCGCCGGTCGAGCTTTACGGGGTCTCGACCGTGCAGGAGGAGGTCGGGTTGCGTGGCGGCACGACCAGTGCCTACGGGGTCGATCCCGACGTCGGCATCGCGGTGGAGGTCGGCTTCGCGACCGATTTCCCCGAGATCAACCAGAAAGAACTCGGCGACGTCAAAGTCGGGGCCGGTCCGGTGATCACCCGCGGAGCGAACATCAACCCGCATCTGTTCGAGCTGCTGGTCGAGACCGCCCGTGCCGAAGAGATCCCCGTCCAGATCGTCGGCAACCCTCGTGCCACAGGGACCGATGCCAACGTCATGCAGCTCTCCCGCGGCGGGGTCGCTACTGCTCTGGTGACCATTCCCCTTCGTTACATGCACACGCCGGTTGAGGTCCTCTCGCTCGGAGATGTCGAGGCCGCGGTCCGATTGCTGACCGGTCTGATTTTCCGCATCGGGAAAGCCAGCGATTTCATCCCCTGCTGAACGTACGGCCCGGAGATTCTCCGGGCCGTTTTTCGTCCGCGAACCTCTTGACGACGAGGGGGGGGTAGGCTATTCTGCGCCACTAAATTATTCACGCCCACACGTTTCAAGGAGTCCGATTTATGATCGACCCTGTCGTTCCGGAAGGTTTAACGTTCGACGACGTCCTGCTCCTCCCCGCTCACTCCACCATCCTCCCCCGCGATGCAGAGCTTACGACCTGGATCACCCCGAATATCCGCCTCAACATTCCGCTTCTCTCCGCCGCCATGGATACGGTGACCGAGGCCCGCACTGCGATCTGCATGGCCCGCGAAGGGGGGCTCGGGATCATTCACAAGAGCCTCTCGATTGCCGATCAGGCCTCCGAGGTCGACAAGGTCAAGAAGAGCGAGTCGGGGATGATCGTCGATCCGATCACCATGCGCCCCAACCAGAAGATCCGCGAGGCCCTCGCGGTCATGGAGCGTTACCGGATCTCCGGGGTGCCGATCATCAACAGCAAGGGGAAGCTGGTCGGGATTCTCACCAACCGTGACCTGCGATTCGAGACCGATTTCGATCTGCCGATCTCGGCCCGCATGACCAAGCGCAAGCTGGTGACCGTGCCGGTCGGGACGACCCTCGACGAAGCGCGCGAACACCTTAAACACACCCGGGTTGAAAAGCTGCTGGTGGTTGACGATGATCGGAACCTCAAAGGGTTGATCACCATCAAGGATATCGAGAAGGTCAAAAAGTACCCCAACGCCTGCAAGGACAGCCTCGGGCGTCTGCGGGTCGGCGCAGCCGTCGGTCCGACCGAAGACATGGAAGAACGCGCCCAGGCGCTGCTCAACGCCGGCGCGGACGTCATCATCATCGACACCGCCCACGGACATTCCCAGGGGGTGATCGACGGGGTCAAGCGGCTTCGCGCGACCTTCCCGAATATTGAACTGGTGGCCGGGAATATCGCCACCGCCGCGGCCGCCGAGGCCCTGATCAAGGCCGGGGCCAACGCGGTCAAGGTCGGCATCGGTCCCGGGTCGATCTGCACCACCCGAGTGGTGGCCGGCGTCGGAGTCCCCCAGATCACCGCGATCGCCAATGTGGCCTCGGTGACCCGCAAGAAGGGGATCCCTCTGATCGCCGACGGCGGAATCAAGTATTCCGGCGAACTCCCCAAGGCGATCGCCGCCGGGGCCGATGTAATCATGATCGGCTCGCTGTTTGCCGGGACCGACGAATCGCCCGGCGAGACGATCCTCTACCAGGGCCGGACCTACAAGTCGTACCGTGGTATGGGGAGCCTCGGGGCGATGAAGCAGGGGTCCAAGGACCGCTATTTCCAGGGTGACGTCGAAAGCGACATCAAGCTGGTCCCTGAGGGGATCGAAGGCCGGGTCCCCTACCGCGGGCCGCTCTCGGCCAACGTGCACCAGTTGATCGGCGGGCTCCGCTCCGGCATGGGTTACACCGGCTGCCGGACCATCAAGGAACTGCAGGAGAAGGCCCAGTTCATGCGCATCACCGGCGCCGGCCTGCGTGAATCGCACGTCCATGACGTGGCGATTACCCATGAGGCCCCGAACTACCGTGTTGAACGTCCCTCCTGACGGGACGCCGACAGATCCCTACGAGAAACAGGCAGGGGCGCAGTTGTGGCGCCCCTGCGTTATTTGGAGACGGTCATGAGTGTCGACATCCATCAGCAGAAAATCCTGATCCTCGATTTCGGGTCTCAGTACACCCAGCTGATTGCGCGCCGGGTCCGCGAGGCCCATGTCTACTGCGAGCTGCACCCCTTCGACATGGATCTCTCCGCGATCAAGGCCTTTGCCCCCAAGGGGATCATCCTCTCCGGCGGCCCCAAGTCGGTGTACGAGGAAGGTGCTCCTGCCGTCGAGGAGGAGCTGTTCGAGCTCGGGGTGCCGGTGCTCGGCATCTGCTACGGCATGCAGCTGATGAGTCGTCATTTCGGCGGCGAGGTGGTTCCGGCCGGCAAGCGCGAATACGGCCACGCCGACCTGCTTTCCAGCGGTCAGCCGGGTGCTCTATTCGACGGCTTTTTCATCGACGGGCACAGTCCGGTCTGGATGAGCCACGGCGATCACGTCGAGAAGGTGCCGTCGGGGTTCGACGTCGTGGCGGGGACTGCGAATGCCCCGGTCTGCGCGATCCAGAACGTCGCCAAACAGCAGTACGGTGTGCAGTTTCACCCCGAGGTGAACCATACCCCGCGCGGAGAACAGCTGATCGATACTTTCGTGCGCACGATCTGCGGCTGCACCGGGACCTGGACGCCGGGGAACATCATCGACGATGCCGTGCGGCGCATCCGCGAACAGGTCGGCAGCGAAGAGGTGATTCTGGGGCTCTCCGGCGGGGTCGACTCGTCGGTCGCGGCCGCCCTGATTCACCGCGCCATCGGCGAGCAGCTGACCTGCGTCTTTGTCGACAACGGCCTGCTGCGCCTCGGCGAGGGGGACCAGGTGATGGCGACCTTCGGCGAGAACCTGGGGGTCAAGGTGATCCGTGTCGACGCCGAACAGCGATTCCTCGACAAGCTCTCCGGCGAAGCCGACCCTGAGAAGAAACGCAAGATCATCGGCAACCTGTTCGTCGACATTTTCGAAGAGGAATCGAAGAAGCTCACCGATGCCAAGTGGCTCGCCCAGGGGACGATCTACCCCGATGTCATCGAGTCGGCCGGGGCCAAGACCGGCAAGGCCCATAACATCAAGAGCCACCACAATGTCGGGGGGTTGCCTGACTACATGACCCTCAAGCTGCTCGAACCGCTGCGCGAACTGTTCAAGGACGAGGTGCGGGCGATCGGCGAGGAGCTCGGGCTCCCCCACCGGATGGTGTGGCGTCACCCGTTCCCCGGTCCGGGCTTGGGGGTACGGATTCTCGGCGAGGTCAAGAAGGAGTACGCCGACATCCTGCGTCAGGCCGATGCGATTTACATCGAGGAGCTCTACGCCAGCGGCCACTACGACAAGATCAGCCAGGCCTTTGCGGTCTTCCTGCCGGTCAAGAGCGTCGGAGTGATGGGGGACGGCCGGACCTACGAATACGTCGTCGCCCTGCGCGCGGTCGAGACCAGGGACTTCATGACCGCCGGCTGGTATCCGATGCCCTACGAGGACCTGGCCCGGATCAGCAACCGCATCATCAACGAGGTGCGCGGCATCAACCGGGTCAC
>QKBP01000021.1 GCA_003246035.1 Desulfuromonadaceae bacterium
CGCCATGTGGAGCACCTTCCCGCTGATCCGCCAGACCCTCCAGGGGGTGTGCGCCTCCTCGCCGTGGGAGGCGCGCCTCGGGCGCGAAGAGTTCGGCGGCGAGGTCCACTCCTTCGCCGCGGCCTTCAAGCAGAGCGATGTCCGCGAGCTGCTGGCGATCTCCGATCACCTGGTGTTCAACTCCTTTGCCCAGTTGGAGCGTTTCCGTCCTCAGTGGGAAAGGAGCGGCGTTTCGATCGGCCTGCGCGTCAACCCCGAGCACTCGGAGGGGGCGGTCGAAATCTACGATCCGTGTGCCCCCAAGTCGCGCCTCGGGATTCCGCGCCGCGAGTTCGAGGGCCAGACACTTGCAGGCGTCGAGGGGCTGCACTTCCATACCCTGTGTGAGCAGCTTTTTGAGCCGCTGGCGCGCACGGCGAAGGTCTTCGAGGAAAAATTCGGAGCCTTTCTGCCGGGCATGAAGTGGTTGAACCTCGGCGGCGGTCATCACATTACCCGTCAGGGGTACGACGTCGACGGGCTGGTCGAGCTGATCCATTATTTCAGGGGGAAGTACGGGGTCGAGGTCTACCTTGAGCCGGGGGAAGCGGTGGTGATCGGGACCGGCCTGCTGGTCGGCGAGGTGCTCGATGTTGTGCACAACCAGGTCGAGACCGCGATTCTCGATGTCTCGGCCACCTGCCACATGCCGGACGTTTTGGAGATGCCCTACCGGCCAGAGATCCTCGGTGGCTTCGAGCCGGGTGAGAAGGCCTACACGTACCGGCTTGGCGGGCCGTCATGCCTCGCCGGGGACATTGTCGGTGACTGGTCGTTCGAACGGCCGCTGGTGGCCGGGGACAGGCTTGCATTTCTCGACATGTCCCATTACACCATGGTCAAGACCACGACTTTTAACGGCATTCAGCACCCGCATCTGTGCACCTTTGAACCGGAGACCGGGGAGCTGAAGACCGTGCGCAGTTTTGGTTACGAGGATTTTCGCGCGCGCCTCTCCTGAGGCGGCGATGGATGTTAGAATTTGCGCCCCCGGCATGCCGGGGGCGATCATTACTCTGCTGACGAGGGCTGCACATGGAACGTTGGTCGATCAAGGATTCCGCCCGCATCTACAACATGGACAACTGGGGGGACGGCTTCTTCTCCATCAACAAAAAGGGGAACGTCTGCGTTCACCCCTCACCCCATTCCAAGAACTCCATCGACCTGCACACGCTGATGGACGACCTGGTCAAGCGTCGCATCAAGCCTCCGATCCTGCTGCGCTTCATGAACGTTCTCAAGGGGCGCATCGACGCGATCAACCGTGCCTTCGACAGCGCCATCGACGAATACGAGTACCCGGCCGGCTACCAGACCTTCTTCCCGATCAAGGTCAATCAGCAGCGCCAGGTGGTCGAGGCGATCACCGAGTTCGGCAAACGCCATAACATCGGCCTCGAAGTCGGCTCCAAGCCGGAGCTGGTGGCGGCGATCTCCTTCGCCACCGACCGCAACCTGCCGATCATCTGCAACGGCTACAAGGACAGCGACTTCATCGAGACCATCCTCTACGCCAACCGGATCGGCTACAACATCACCATCGTGGTCGAGAAGCTCTTCGAGCTCGAGAAGATCATCGCCATCTCCAAGCGGCTCGGGATCGCCCCGAAGCTCGGCATCCGGGTCAAGCTCTCCTCCAAGGGGACCGGCAAGTGGGCGACCTCCGGCGGCAGCGACGCCAAGTTCGGCCTCAAGATCTCCGAGCTGCTCGCGGCCATCGAACTGCTGCGCGAGAACGACCTGCTCGAGCGGGTCAAGCTGCTGCACTTCCACATCGGCAGCCAGATCACCAAGATCGACCGGATCAAGAACGCCCTCAACGAGGGGAGCCGCATCTACGCCGAGATGGTCAAGATGGGGGTCGGCCTCGAGTACCTCGACGTCGGCGGCGGCCTCGGGGTCGACTACGACGGCTCCAAGTCGAGCTACTTCTCGAGCGTCAACTATTCGGTCGAGGAGTACGCCAACGACGTCATCTACCAGATCAAGAACGTCTGCGCGGAGGCCGGCGTCCCCTGCCCGAACATCATCTCCGAGTCGGGGCGGGCGATCGTCGCCCACTACTCGGTGCTGGTGACCGACATCCTCAACACCAACACCCAGAACGCTCTCCCCGACTACGCCGACGTCATCGAGCAGGCCGAAAAGCTCTCGCCGACCGTCCGCAAGCTGCACGACATCTACAAGAGCCTTGACCGCCATTCGCTGCGCGAGGACTACCACGACACCCTGCAGCTGATCCAGGAGGCGGTCAGCCTCTTCACCCTCGGCTACCTGACCCTCCACGACCGGGCCCTGGCCGAGTGGCTGTGCAACAAGATCTTCCTCAAGATCAACACCATCGTCGAGCGCATGCGCCCGGTCCCCGAGGAGCTGCAGAACTTCCAGCTCGCCCTGCGCCAGACCTACTTCGCCAACTTCTCGCTCTTCCAGTCGGTCCCCGACTCGTGGGCGATCGACCAGCTCTTCCCGATCGTGCCGATCCAGCGGCTCAACCAGAAGCCCGACGTGATGGCGACCGTCGCCGACATCACCTGCGACTCGGACGGCGAGATCAGCAGCTTCGTCGGCGAGCAGGGGCGCACCAAGTACCTGCCGCTTCACAAGGTGCGCGCCAACGAGGACTACTACATCGGATTCTTCATGATCGGGGCCTACCAGGAGATCCTCGGCGACATGCACAACCTGTTCGGTGACACCAACGCCGTGCATATCACCTTCAACCAGAAGACCAACTACAAGATCGACACCGTGATCAACGGCGACGCCACCTGGGAGAGCCTCAAGTACGTGCAGTACAAGGGGCCGGAGATCCTCAAGCATGTGCGCGACTCCCTCGAGAAGCGGGTCGCCTCGCGCAAGGTCTCCTTCCAGGAGACCAGCCACTTCATCGAACTGCTCGACAAGATGCTGCTATCGTACACCTATCTGGGGGAGTAGCAGTTCAGGATCAAAGGTTTTGGATGTACTTGCACGATATGTAAAAAGGCCGCCCCGGAATGGAGGCGGCCTTTTTGCATGAATCCGTGAAAGACGATCATCGAATGGTCGCTTAGGCGGTGCGGATCTTTTCTTTCCGCTCGTTCATCACCTTGTAGGCGCAGAATTCCCCGCACATCGTGCAGGCGCCGTGTTCCTCGTCGACGCCCGACTCGGCGCGCAGGCGCCGGGCTTTCGCAGGGTCGAGGGCGAGGGCGAACTGCCCCTCCCAGTCGAGTTCCTTGCGGCATTTGGCCATGGCGATGTCCTTGGCCAGAGCGCCCGGCACCCCCTTGACGATGTCGGCGGCGTGGGCGGCGATGCGGCTCGCCATCACCCCCTCGTGCACGTCCTCGACGGTCGGCAGGCGCAGGTGCTCGCTCGGGGTGACGTAGCAGAGGAAGTCGGCCCCGGCGGCCGCGGCCAGGGTTCCACCGATGGCGCAGGTGATGTGGTCGTAACCCGGCGCGATGTCGGTAACCAGCGGGCCGAGGACATAGAAGGGGGCGCCGTGGCAGAGGCGCTTCTGCAGCTGGATGTTGGTCTCGATCTGGTTGAGGGGTACGTGCCCGGGCCCCTCGATCATCACCGAGATGCCGGCGTCCCAGGCGCGCTGGGTCAGCTCGCCGAGCACGATCAGCTCGTGGATCTGGGCGCGGTCGGTGGCATCGGCCAGGCACCCGGGGCGGAAGCCGTCCCCGAGCGAAAGGCAGGCGTCGTAGGGTTTGACCAGCTCGAGCAAGCGGTCGAAGTGTTCGTAGAGGGGGTTCTCGGCGTTGTTACGGGTCATCCACTCGATGGTGAAGGAGCCGCCGCGCGAGACCACCTCCATGATCCGGCCCTCGCGGTCCATCCGCTCGACGGTGGCGCGGGTCACGCCGCAGTGGACGGTGATGAAGTCGACGCCGTCGTCGAGGTGCTTCTTGACCCCCTCGAAGATCTCGTCGACGGTCATGTCGACCATCGCCTTCTTCTTGCGCACCACGGTGTCGACCGCCGCCTGGTAGAGCGGTACCGAGCCGATGCAGGCCTCGGTTTCGGCGATGATGGCGGCGCGGATCTCGTCGATCGGGCCGCCGGTCGAGAGGTCCATGATCGCGTCGGCCCCGGCGGCCACCGCCACGCGGGCCTTCTCGAGCTCCTTGTCGATGCCGACGTCGTCCTTGCTGGTGCCGATGTTGGCGTTGACCTTGGTGCGCAGGCCGAGGCCCACCGCCAGCGGGATGCCGTTCTTGCGCTTGACGTTCTTGCAGATGATCGCCGTGCCGTCGGCAATACGCTGGCGCAGCACCTCGGGGTCGATCCCCTCGGCCGCTGCGGCCTGGCGGACCTCGTCGCTGATGATGCCCTGGCGGGCGGTTTCGAGTCGTGTCATGGTCGTACTCTCCGTGTCGCTGGGGACCGGGCGGGGAAAAAGAAAAGACCGCGGCGCGCCACGGTCTCAGAAGGTGCTGAGGGGTCTTCCGTGAGGCCGCTTCCCTACGCCGGTATCACCCGGATCAGGTTCAAAGGGTCGTTTTGCCGGAGCAAAACTCTCAGTCGCATCGGACTCCCCTAGGGCTCCTGTAAGAGGTCAAAAGTAGCGGTTCGCGGGGTGGATGTCAAGACGTCTCTGCGGCGTCGCGGGGGGCGGGAGGTCAGGCGTGATCCTGGAGTTGTCGCAGGTTGGCGGCGGCGCGGAAGTGGTTGACCGGACCGTGGCCGCCCCCCATGGTAACCGCGGTGCGCAGCGCCTCGATCATGAAGCGCTTGGAGAGCTCCACCGCCTTGACCAGCGGGAAACCCTGGGCCAGGTAGGTGGCGATCGCCGCGGAGTAGGTGCAGCCGGTGCCGTGGGTGTTGGGGGTGTGGAAGCGCGGG
>QKBP01000106.1 GCA_003246035.1 Desulfuromonadaceae bacterium
GTTGTCGCTGTCGCCGCTCATCACCTCGCGGAACGCGACCACCTCGACCAGCTCGAGGAGCTCGAGGAGCTCGTCTTCGAGGTTCAGCACCGTCAGCTGGCACCCCTCGCAGCCGGTGAAATCGAAAAAGCCGATACGTCGCTTCGTCATCGCTCGATCGCCTCCCGCAGGTGCCGCACCCGGCTGTAGGGGAAGATCGGGCCGCATTCGCAGACCGCCAGGTCGTTGATCCGGCACTTGCCACACTTGCCGAGTCCGCACTTGATGTGCCGCTCGAGGTTGAGGAACACCCTCTCCTCGGCGAAACCGAGGCGGAACAGCAGCGGGTGCACGCCACGGTACATCTCCGCCGGGCCGGAGAGGGCCGCCACGCTCCGAGCCGGAGGCAGGTCGAGGTCGCGGCACAGAAAGCTGACATCGCCGACCACCCCGCTCCAGGCGGAGTCGGGCTCGCGAACGGTCAGGCGGATATCGAGCCAGCCGTCCCGCTGCCAGCGCTGCAGCTCGTCGGCGAACAGCAGCTCGCCGGGCGTGCGCGCCCCGTAGAGGAGCACCACCCGTCCGTAGCGCTCGCGTTGCCGGGCGAGCGAATGGAGCAGGGCCCGCAGGGTCACCAGGCCGAGCCCGCCGGCCACCAGCAGCAGGTCGTGGCCGGCCAGCTCCTCGACCGGGAAGCCGTTGCCGTAGGGGCCGCGCACCCCCACCAGGTCGCCGGCGCGCAGGCGGTGCAGAGCCTGGGTCAGCACCCCGGTGCTGCGCACCATCACCTCCACCTCCTCCCCTTCGGCGGGGTGCGAGGCGATAGTGAACGGAGCCTCGCCGAGGCCAAAGACCGAGAGCTGCAGAAAGGCCCCGGGGCGGAAGGCCAGGGGCTCCGGGAGTTTCAGGCGCATCAGCTTGTCGCGCGGCGAAAGCTCGGTAATCGCGAGGATCTCGGCGAGCTGCGGCCGGTACTCGGAGGCCGCGCGCGCCGGGGGGGAGGCGCTGCGTTCCTGCTCCTGGTAGAGCCGGTTGAGCACCTGCACCGGGCGGATGTCGGCAAGGCACTCGCGGCTGCAGCGCCCGCAGCCGACGCAGGCCGTGCGCCGGTACTGGTCCCAGAGGTACTTGTACTTGCGAAAGAAACGATGGCGCTGGCGGTCGGCCTGGTGGCTGCGGAAATCATCGCGTCCGGCGACGCGGGTAAACTGGTCGAACTGGCAGGAATCCCAGGTCCGCACCCGCTCCCCGCGGCTGAGGCTGAGATCGAGCCGGTCACTCAGGTTGAAGCAGTAACAGCTCGGGCAGAGCAGCGTGCAGGCGCCGCAGCCGAGGCAGCGCTCACCGATTTCATGCCAGACCGGGTGCTCGTAGGCGCGCTCCATGGTCGGGGCCAGCGCCTCGGCCGGAAAGCGCAGGCGCTTGTCGCGGTGCTTGGCCTGCAGCGGCAGCGGCGGCTCGCCCGCGCGGGCAGCGACCGTCGGCGCGTGGCGGGCCAGCAGCTGCGCCCCCCTCACGCTCCCGACCTGGACCAGGTAACGCTCCTCGTAGCGGTGCAGGAACAGGTCGAAGCCGTCGGCCACCCGGTCGGTCCCGAGGCTGGTGCAGAAGCAATGCTCATCGGGAATGCAGTCGACCCCGATCAGCACCGTCGCCTCGCGCTTGGCCCGGTAGGCGCTGTCGGCCTCGCCGTCGAACAGGCAGTCGTCGAGAATCCGCACCGCGTGCAGGTCGCAGGGGTGCATGCCGAAGATTACCCGCGGCAGCGCCGCGCGCTCCTCTTCGAGCAGCACCCGGCCATCGAGGCGGAAGTGAAAGAGCTTCTCCCAGTTGGGGAAGAGGTATTTCTTGGGGGAATGGACCTGGGGGGGGAATTCGAGGTGCAGTTCGGCCGGGTCGTCGATCTTGCCGAGGGTCAGGCGTCCGCGTTCTTCGCGCACCCCGACCACCTCGAAGGCCCGGGAGAGCGAGCGGACGAGCTGCTCCACCTCGCTGCGGCTCATCGGCCGCCAGTCGGTTGCGGTCTGGGGGTGTGAAGAATCGGCTTTAATCATGCGCTGAAAACCTTGCCCAGCCGCGTACCGCCGCTCGGGAACTCTCCTAGTCTAGGCGAGGCCTTTTCGGCGCGTCAAGGGCTCTCGCCGCCGAATAGCGTATACGTTTCAGACACTTCCGACCTCACTCGCGCGACGCTCAAAAAAAATGGGGGGTGCCCCCCTCAGGACACCCCCCGGTCCCCGCAAGGGGGGGAGAGACATCAGTGCTGCTTTTCGAGTATCGGCAGGTAGTTGACCGCTGCCTTGTACATCATCACGCCGAGGGCCACGAAGGCGAAGGTGACCGCGAATTCTCCGACCGACGGGAAGTAGTTCCAGTTCGGCCCCATGTCCATGCCGATCAGGAACACGTTGAAGCGGTTGAGCACCACCGCGCAGATCACCGACAGGGAGCAGAGGAAGAGCTGGGTCCCGTGGTAGCGTACCTTCTTCGACTTGAGGGCGAAGTAGGGGACGGCGAAGAGCGCGAACTCGAGCAGGAAGGCGTTCCCCTGCAGGCTGCCGTCGAAGGCCTGGGAGAGCACGCCGCGGTAGGCGAGGTCACCGATGCGCAGCAGCAGGTAGGTGCCGAGGAACAGCGGGATGTACTTGGCGAAGCTGCCGAGCAGTTCGGTCTCCGGCGCACGCCGGAAGAACTTGGCCGCGAGGGTCGCCTCGAAGACCACCATCGGGATCCCGACGCTGACCGCCGAGGTCAGAAACAGCAGCGGCGACATCGGCGTGTACCAGAGGTCGTGGAGCTTGTAGGGCGCGATCAGCATCATGGTGCCGAGCGACGACTGGTGGCCGAAGGAGAGCACCACCCCGGCGATCACGAAGAACGCCATGGTCCGGCGACAGAACAGGTCGGCCTTGTCGAGGGCCCACTCGGCGGGGCGCTCGAGGAGGCCGAAGCGTCCGGGGAGTTTGACCTTCCCCTTGTACTCCTCGACCACGTTGGGGAGGTTCTCGATCCCGAGCACGGTCAGGTAGAGCATGACGCACCAGGCCACCTCGAACAGCACCGAGGTGCCGTTCCAGTAAATCAGGGCGTGCCAGATGTTGTAGTACTTGCCGAGATCGAAGAAGACCGCGAAGCCGACCAGGAAGTAGCCGATGAAGGCGGTCAGGATCGCGGGACGGACCAGGGGATGGAACTTGTCGCGCCCGAAGATCTCCACGATCGCCGCGGTGGTGAAACCTCCGGCGGCGAGCGCCACCCCGCAGGCGACGTCGAAGGCGATCCACAGCCCGAAGGGGTAGGCCTTGCTCAGGTTGGTCACCGAGCCGAAGCCATGGAAAAAGCGGAAGTAGGCAAACACCGCCCCGCTGACCATGAAGAAGACCAGGACCCAGAAGTTGGGGGTTATGAATTTGTGCCTGAGCGGCGCGGCTTCAATACTCATCGTCCCCTCCTAGCTCGCCGGCGTTCTTCTTGCGCCGCTGGTTATAGGCCATGATGCCGCCGAGGATGCTGTAGACGGCGATCGGCGGGATGAAATACTGGAAGATACGATGCTGGATGCTCTCGGTCAGTCCCGAGACCGCCTCGTCGTCCACCTCGGGGAGGCCGAGTCCGGCAAACGCCACCTGCGGCTTGGTCAGGTAGAGGACATTGGTTCCGCCGACCTCGGTTTCGCCGTAGACGTGGTCGAGGTAGCGCTGCGGCTCCTTCTCGATCCGCTTGTGGGCGATCTCGATCAACTCCTGGCGACGACCGAAGGTGATCGCGCCGGCCGGGCAGGCGCTGGCGCAGGCGGTCGGCTCCCCCTTCTTGAGCTTGGTCTCGCGGCACAGGGTGCACTTGACGATCGAGGGGATCGCCCGGTGCCATTCGAACTGGGGGACGCTGAAGGGGCAGGCCACCATGCAGTAGCGACAGCCCATGCACATCCCGCTGTCGTAGGCCACCGAGCCGTCGTCCTGCTTCTTGAGCGCCCCGACGATGCACGCCGACTGGCAGGCCGGATCGACGCAGTGCATGCACTGCTGCTTGACGAAGGTCGCCTCGCCGCTCGCCGGGTCGTTGTGCATCTTGATCAGCGTGTAGGTGTGCTCGGAGAGCTCGCGCGGGGAGTCGTAGAGCGGGGTGCCGAAGCTCTCGCTCTCCCCCAGGGTGCTCTCCACCGGCAGCTTGTTCTCATTTTTGCACGCCACCTGGCAGGCTTTGCAGCCGATGCAGCGGGTACTGTCGTTGAGCATGCCGTACCAGTTCGGGTCCGGCTCTTTCCGGTCACGGGCCTGGGCGGGGGAGGCAACGCTGCAGACCGCCGTCCCGCCGGCGACCGCGCCGAACTTCAGAAATCGTCTTCGATCAAGTTTCATGAGTCCCCCCCGGTTATTCCTTGTCCGACTCGGACGTGGACTTCTTCTCCGCGACCCGTGCACCGACAAAACCTGCGGCGGCACCGGCCAGGGCGACATACCCCGGGGTCAGGTCGAGTGACTTCGTGTTGTCGGTGAGAATGGGGGGATAGCTGGCTGGCGGGGTGATCGTGCTTAGCGGCACCGTCTCCCACAGGCTCCCCTCGAAGGGGTACATCGGCTCGGTGCAGCCGTTGCACGGATGGCCGTTCTCGATGCACCAGTTGACCCCCGAGTTGAACTTCTTCTCGGGGCAGTTGGCGCGGGTGATCGGGCCCTTGCAGCCGAGCTTGTAGACGCACCCCTCGTCGCCGAACTTCTGGGCGAACTTGCCGGCGTCGAACTGGCCGCGCAGGGGGCAGTTGTCGTGGATCAGCTTGCGGTAGAACATCAGCGGCCGGCCGATCTCGTCGAGCTTGACGGCCTCGGGCCCGCCGAGCAGCACCGCGGCGAGGGTGCCGACGAACCAGTCGGGGTGCACGGC
>QKBP01000040.1 GCA_003246035.1 Desulfuromonadaceae bacterium
CGCGTGCTCGACAGGGGGGACGCGCGCAGCAAGGCCGGCGACGACTACCCGGCCCGCGTCTACGTGATCTTCCCCCACTGGTTCCCCCCCAACACCCGCAGCCTCAACTACATCTGGGCCAACCGCCTGCCGCAGGGGGAGGCGATCCCCAACAGTTACTACGCCAAGGCGATCCTGGTCGCGGTGGAGTCGGGGCCGGAGAAGGCCGGCCACTGGGTGTCCGAGGAGCGCAACGTACTCGAGGATTACCGCCGCCTGTTCGGCGAGGAGCCGCCCCGGGTCGGGGCGATCGCCATCATGACCGACACCGACAACACCGGCGAACGCGCCGTCGCCTGTTACGACGACATCCGCCTGCTTCGCTGAGCCCTCCCCACGTCGTTCGGGTGTTCATTAAAAAAGTCATTTTCAGGTTTTTCCTGAGTTGACACGGCCCGCCAATCTACGTATAACTCCACCTCGCTAAGGCAAAGCCGGAGCAATCCGGTGACGCAAAGCCACGGGTCCCTCGGGGATAGCCGGGTTGCTTCGGTGGGTGTTTCTTGGGCAATTCCCGGAGGGGGATGCCCTTTTTTTGTGTGTGTAAACACTACCAAATAAGTAACGTTTAATTCATTAAATACGATTACGTTGTGCTCGGGTTGATGGGTTGTCGATGTGCACGGGCAACGTATTAAAAAATAAGGTGTTTCCATGTCCACCCTTGCGCAAAGTCAGCGGGGAGGCGCCCTCTGGCATTGATTCTGCTAATGGGCTGAGGACACGGCACGAAAGGATCGGATAATGCGGACGGCTAAAAAAATCATGGTGGTGGAGGACTCGGATTCCGTGCGCCGCCTTTTGACCTCGACCCTCCAGGGGGAAGGATTCCAGATGCACGAGGCGTCTGGCGGAGAGGAAGCGCTGGGTACCCTGAGCCGGGAGCAGTTCGACATGGTGATCTCCGACCTGAACATGCCGGGAATGAGCGGCGCCGATCTGGTGAGCCATGTGCGTGCGCTCCCCGGCTACCGCTTTACCCCGTTCATCATCCTCTCGAGCGAGACCGACGCCGAGAAGAAAGCCCGCGCGCGCAGGGTCGGCGCATCGGCCTGGCTGAACAAGCCGTTCCGGCCCGACCAGCTGCTCAAGGTCGTTCAGATGGTGCTCGGGTAAGGTGTGTCGATGAGGATGCCGGCTGACATGCTGCGGGGTGGTGTGCATGAGTTGCTCTAGCCCGCCGAAGACGAACAGGAATTGTGCCCGGTGGCGCAGAATCTCTCGAGCCCCGTCAGGAGACCAAAACGGTCATTTGACGGGGCTCATGGTTTCGAGCTTTTTGCGGTCTCCAGGAAAAAACTAAATGGCGAACGAGCAGAATGGATCGTCTTTATATTCTATCGGGAAGGAAACAGGGAGATGAAGGTTAAGGATTTGAAGGTCGGAGCCCGGATGGCTCTGGGATTCGCCGGGGTGCTGGTGTTGATGGCCGCGATGGTGCTTTACGCGTTCAGCGCGCTGGGTGAAGTGGACGAGAGCGCCGAGATGGTCAGCGCCGACAGCCTGCCGTTCACGTTGCTGGCGTACGAGATGAAGGAGGATATCACCTCGTTCCAGGAGGCCTACACGCACGCGGCGCTCAACCGGAGCTCGCGGCTGGCCGAGGAGGTGAGCCGCGGGCTCCCCGAGGTGCTCGACGACCTCGATCAGTTCCGCGCGATGTTCCGACAGGAGAACGACAGCGCCGGGGTCCGCTCGGCCGACGAGCTTGAGAATTTCCTGCGCGAGTACACCCAGACCGGCGAGCGCTACGTCGCGGCGTTTGCGAACGAGGCCGACGACAGGGAGGCCACCCAGGCCGAGTTCGATGAAGACGCGGGGCGGCTCGAAGATCTGCTCAACGCCTTTCTCGAACGCCAGGTGCAGGAGGTCAAGGACGAGACCGGGCACATTCTTGCCGCGTCCACCAGCATGAAGCAGTCGCTCGGCGTGGTGAGCGTGGTGGCGATCCTGCTCGGGATCGCGATCGCCGTGCTGATCACCCGCAGTATCGTGAACCCGCTGGCCAGGGCGGTTAATGTGGCGGACCGGCTCGCGCTCGGCGATGTCTCGGTCCGGGTCGACGTCGACAGCCGCGACGAGGTCGGCCAGTTGCTGGTCGCCATGGAGAAGATGGTGCTGTCGATGCGCGACGTGACCCGCCTGACCCAGGAGATCGCCGACGGCAACCTGGCGGTCGAGGTGGTGGAGCGCTCCGCCCAGGACGAGATGCTGATCGGGCTCAAGAACATGGTCGTCAACCTGCGCGACGTGGTCGGCACGATCCAGGCCGCCTCCGAGCAGGTTTCGAGCGGCAGCCAGGCCCTCAGCGCCAGCTCCGAGGAGCTCTCGCAGGGGGCGACCGAGCAGGCCTCGAGCGCCGAGGAGGCCTCCTCGTCGATCGAGGAGATGACCGCCAACATCCGCCAGAACGCCGACAACGCCAAGCAGACCGAAAAGATCGCGGTCCAGGGGGCCGAAGACGCCATCCGCGGCGGCGCCGCGGTCAAGGACACCCTCGCGGCCATGCGCCAGATTGCCGAGAAGATCATGATCGTCGAGGAGATCGCCCGCCAGACCAACCTGCTGGCGCTCAACGCCGCCATCGAGGCGGCCCGTGCCGGCGAGCAGGGGAAAGGGTTCGCGGTGGTCGCCGCCGAGGTGCGCAAACTCGCCGAGCGGAGCCAGCTGGCCGCCGCCGAGATCAGCGGGCTCTCGGTATCGAGCGTCGACGTGGCCGAAACCGCAGGCAAACTGCTCGATTCGATGGTGCCGAACATCCAGCGCACCGCGGAGCTGGTCCAGGAGATCGCCGCCGCCAGCCTCGAGCAGGACGCCGGGGCGGAGCAGATCGCCCGGGCGATTCAGCAGCTCGACACGGTGATCCAGCAGAACGCCTCCTCGAGCGAGGAGATGGCGTCCACGGCCGAGGAGCTCTCGAGCCAGGCCGAACAGATGCAGGCCTCGATGAACTTCTTCCGTCTCGGTGGCGCGGCGGGACGCCGTGTCGCCGCGCGCCCGGCCAGGCAGTTCACGATCGAGCATCTTCCCGGCAAAGGGAAGACCGGCTCCAGGGCGCTTGTGAGTACCGCCTCCCTCGACGATCTCGACGGCGACTTCGAAAGTTTCTAGGAGAGACCCATGGAAAAGACAGATACGACGCAAGAGTCACGGCAGTATCTCACCTTTCGGCTGGCCGACGAGACCTACGGCATCGAGGTTCACAAGGTGCGTGAAATCCTCGATTTCCCCGTGCTCACCAAGGTCCCGCGCGCCCCGGAGTTCATGCTCGGGGTGATCAATCTGAGGGGGCATGTGGTGCCGGTGGTCGACCTGCGCAAGCGCTTCCAGCTTGCCGCCGGCGAACAGACCAAGGAGAGCTGCATCATCGTCCTCGAAATCGACCTCGCGGGAGAGCTGCTGACGATCGGTATCGTCGGGGACTCGGTCGAGGAGGTCATCGACCTCGTGCAGTCGCAGATCGAACCCCCTCCCAAGCTGGGGGCCCAGCTCAACACCGAGTTCATCCTCGGCATGGGTACCCAGGGGGAAGAGTTCATCCTGTTGCTCGACATCGACAAGATCTTTACCACCGAGGAGCTCGGAGACGTCTCCAGCATGGCCGAAGCCTCCTGAGGCCTTCGAACCCTCACGCTACTACGAAAAGGCCGCGTCTTTCGACGCGGCCTTTTGCGTATCTCTGTGTCGCCGAGGGTCAGGAGTTCTAGGCCGCGCACTCCACGCGGTTGCGTCCCTTGTCCTTGGCCCGGTACAGCGCCTCGTCCGCTTCGCGGATCAGGTCCTCGGCGGTCAGGATCTGCCTGGCGGGGCAGCTCGCCACGCCGAAGCTGGCAGAGGACTTGAGCTGGCTCAGCTCGCCGTCGAAGCGCAGGTTGCTGATCTTGTCGCGCAGCCGTTCGGCGATCTGCAGGGCGACCTTGTGGTCGGTCTCCGGGAGCAGCAGCGAGAACTCCTCGCCGCCGTAGCGCGCGGCGATGTCGTAGGGGCGGACGCTCTCGGCGAGGAGGTGGCCGATGCGGGTCAGCACCATGTCCCCCCCCTGGTGGCCGTAGGTGTCGTTGACCCGCTTGAAGTGGTCGAGGTCGATCATGATCAGTGACAACGGGGTGCTCAGGCGCTGGGTGCGCGAGAACTCCTTGCGCAGCGAGTTCATCAGGTTGCGGCGGTTGGCCAGGTCGGTGAGCGGGTCGGTGACCGCCAGGCGCTGGAGCAGCTCGTTGCGGTGGCGCAGCTCGTCCTGCAGGTGCTTGATCTTCAGCTGGATGTTGACCCGCGCGATCAGCTCGCTGGTGTCGAAGGGCTTGGTGACGAAATCGCTCGCCCCCTGCTCCAGGCCGCGCACCTTGATGTCCTGCTTCTCGTGGCTGGTGAGGATGATCACCGGGGTGTCGCGCAGGCGCTCCTGGGCGTTCTTCATGGCCAGGAACTTGAAGCCGTCGAGGCCCGGCATCTCGAGGTCGCAGAGGATCAGGTCGACGGCGTGGTCGAGCGCCGTCTTGAGCCCCTGGATGCCGTCGTTCGCCTCGAGGAGGGGGTTGCGGACGCCATGTTCCTGCAGGGCGGAACGGATCGCGCTGCGCTGGCGCGGCGAATCGTCGATGATGAGGATCGATCCGTTTTTCATGGGGCTCCCGGGGGTTGGTGGGGTTGTCGCCAAAAAATCGTCACAGAAGCGGTTCTACCTTAAGAAGTTGCAAATGCTAAGCCAAGTCGCGCCGGCGACCTCGATCCCGTATACTGGAAGCAGCGGTCAACGTATCAGCAGCCGGAGGAGGTGCACATGTCACTCGGTAAAACCTG
>QKBP01000008.1 GCA_003246035.1 Desulfuromonadaceae bacterium
GACGTCGACTTCTGCATCTACGGCCGTGAGGACGTGATCCGCTACGTGCGCGAGAAGTACGGCGAGGAGAACGTCGCCCAGATCATCACCTTCGGGACCATGCTCGCCAAGGCGGCGGTCCGCGACGTCGGCCGGGCCCTGAACATGGCGTATGGCGACGTCGACCGGATCGCCAAGTTGATCCCGGACGGCGCGAAGAACCTCAAGGAGGCGCTCAAGCTCGAGCCGCGCCTGCAGGAGACCATCGACAAGGACCCCCAGGTCGCCGAGCTGTTCAAGATCGCCGTGTCGCTCGAAGGCCTGACCCGTCACGCCTCGACCCATGCGGCCGGGGTGGTGGTGACCCCTCGGGTGCTCACCGAGTACCTGCCGCTCTACAAGGACCAGAAGTCTGGGGGGCAGGTGACCCAGTTCGCCATGGGGTTCGTGGAGAAGATCGGGCTGGTCAAGTTCGACTTCCTCGGGCTCAAGACCCTCACCGTCATCGACAACGCGGTGCGCCTGGTGCGCAACGGTAAGACCCCCGATTTCGATCTGAGGCTGATCGCGGACGACGACCCGACGACCTTCGAGCTGCTCGCCGAGGGGAAGACCACCGGGGTCTTCCAGCTCGAGTCGAGCGGCATGCGCGAGTACCTTGCCAAGCTACGCCCGAACTGCTTCGAAGACCTGATCGCCATGGTCGCCCTCTACCGCCCAGGCCCCCTGGGCTCGGGGATGGTCGATACCTTCATCCGCCGCAAGCACGGCCTGGAGACCTTCACCTACGACTTTCCGCAGCTGGAGCCGATCCTCAAGGATACCTATGGGGTCATCGTCTACCAGGAGCAGGTCATGCAGATCGCCCAGGTGCTCGCCAACTACACCCTCGGGGGTGCCGACCTGCTGCGTCGCGCCATGGGGAAGAAGAAACCCGAGGAGATGGCCAAGGAACGCGAGAAGTTCATGGCCGGGGCGAAGACTAACCAGCTCGATCTCAAGAAGGCCCAGGCGGTCTTCGACCTGATGGAGAAGTTCGCCGAGTACGGCTTCAACAAGTCGCACTCGGCGGCCTACGCCCTGGTCGCCTACCATACCGCGTATCTCAAGGCCCACTATCCGGTGGAATTCATGGCCGCGCTCTTGACCGAGGACATGGAGAACACCGACAAGGTAGTGAAGAACATCAACGAGGTGCGCACCATGGGGATCGAGGTGCTCCCTCCCGACATCAACGCTTCGGAGCGCAGCTTCACCGTCCATGGCAAGGCGATCCGCTTCGGCATGGGGGCGGTCAAGGGGGTCGGAACCGCGGCGATCGAGGCCATCCTCGAGGCCCGCACCGAGGGAGCATTCGCCGGTCTTGGGGATTTCTGCGAAAAGGTCGACCTGCGCCGGGTCAACAAGAAGGTGGTCGAGGCGCTGATCAAGAGCGGCTGCTTCGATACCCTCGATGGGCACCGCGCCCAGTTCATGGCCGCCCTCGAGGATGCCATGGAGGTCGGCCAGCGGGTTCAGCGTGACCGCGCGGTCGGTCAGGATTCCCTGTTCGGTTCGGCAGAGATGGTCTCGGCCCAGGGGAACGGGCACGGGCGGCTCCCCGACATCGGGGCCTGGGACGAGAAGTTGCGCCTCTCCTTCGAGAAGGAGGCGCTCGGCTTCTACATCACCGGCCATCCCCTCGACCGTTACCGGGACGATTTGTCCCGTTACACCTCGTGCGAGGCGGCGGCGCTGTCTGAACGGCGCGACCAGGAGGAGGTCCGCATTGCCGGAATGGTCGCGGGACTCAAGGAACTGACGACCAAGAAGGGTGAACGTATGGCCTTCGTGACCCTCGAGGACCTTTCCGGTTTTGCCGAACTGGTGGTCTTCCCGGAGACCTACCGCGAGGCCTACGACCTGATCAAGGGGGACGATCCGCTGCTGGTGACCGGGACCGTCAAGCTCGAGGAAGAATCGAGCAAGGTGCTGGCCTCCGAGGTGGTTCCGCTGGCCGAGGCGAGCGAGAAGATGACCCGAAGGGTCCACTTCCGCTGCGCTTCGCGCGATCTCGACCCGCGCAGGCTCACCGCGCTCAAGGACCTGATGAAGCGTCACCGCGGAAGCTGCGAGGCCTGGCTGCATGTCCTCAACCCGCCCCATGCCGAAACGGTTATCGCCCTCCCCGCGGATTGCCGGGTTGCGGCTAATGAACGAATTGTTAGTGCTGCCGAGAAGCTTTTCGGCTATAGTGTGGTCACTTTCGAGTGATCTGACAGGAGCAGATGAATGCAATATTTTCTCGATTTTGAAAAACCGCTGGTGGAGCTGGAACAGAAGATCCGCGAGCTGCGCGAATTTTCCACCGACAGCGTCGATTTTGGTGCCGACATCAAGAAGCTGGAAAAGAAAGCGGAAAAACTTCGTGAGGAGATCTTCTCCAACCTGACCCGCTGGCAGCGTACCCAGCTGGCCCGCCACCAGTACCGTCCCTACACCCTCGATTACGTTAAGAATGTCTTCACCGACTGGTTCGAGGTCCACGGCGATCGCAATTTCCGCGACGACCCCGCTCTGGTCTGCGGCTTTGCTCGTTTTGACGGCCAGCCTTGTGCGGTCATCGGCCACCAGAAGGGGCGTGATACCAAGGAGAAGGTCTATCGCAACTTCGGCATGCCGCACCCCGAAGGGTACCGTAAGGCCCTGCGCGTGATGGAGCTGGCCGAGCAGTTCAAGCTGCCGATCTTCACTTTCGTCGACACTCCCGGCGCGTTCCCGGGGATCGGTGCCGAGGAGCGCGGACAGGCCGAGGCGATCGCCCGCAACCTGCGCGAGATGGCGATGCTGACCGTACCGGTCATCGTCACCGTGACCGGCGAAGGGGGCTCGGGGGGCGCGCTGGCCATCGCCGTCGGCAACCGGGTGCTGATGATGGAGTACTCGGTCTATTCGGTCATCTCGCCCGAGGGGTGCGCCGCGATCCTGTGGAGCGACGGGACCCTCGGCCCGCAGGCCGCAGAGGCGCTCAAGCTGACGGCCAAGGATATCGACGAGCTCGGCTGCGTGATCGACGAGGTGATCCCCGAACCGAAGGGCGGGGCACACAACGATGTGGCGCTGGCCGCGGCCAACGTCAAGAAGGTGCTCAAAAAGCACCTTGACGAGCTGATGAAGCTCTCCCCCGAGGAACTGGTCGAGCAGCGTTACCAGAAATTCCGCGCCATGACCAAGGTGGAAGAGCACTGACGCAACGCGTGATAGCACCGTTCAAGGCGCCCCGGGCCATCGGCCCCCGGCGCCTTTTGTCTATGGAGAGATCGAATGCCTGAAGTCGTCGGTATCGGGCAGTGCGCACTCGATCTGCTCGGCACCGTGCCGAGCTGGCCGCAGCCCGACAGCAAGGTGGAGCTCCCCGAGCTGACCCTGCAGGGGGGCGGTCCGGTCGCTACCGCGCTGGTCACCCTCGCGCGGCTCGGAATATCCACCGCTCTGCAGGGCGCGGTCGGTGCCGACGAGGCGGGACGCCAGATCCGGGCCGGCCTCGAACTGGAGGGAGTTGATTGCAGCGGCCTGCACACCCAGCAGGGACGTCGTAGCCAGACCGCCTTCATTGCCGTCGAGCCCGAGACCGCGAGACGCACGGTGTTCTGGCATCGCGGCGATGCCCTTCTCGCTCTCGACCAACTCGACCAAGAGATGATCCGCGCCGCGCGGGTGCTGCATCTCGACGGACTGCATCTCGACCTCGCTCTGCAGGCCGCGCATGTCGCTCGCGACGCGGGGGTCATGACGGTCCTCGACGGCGGGACCCTGCGCCCCGGCATGAAGCGCCTGCTCCCCTGGGTCGATCACGCCGTGGTGAGCCAGTCCTTTTCGGAGGCGTTGTCTCCTGGCGATCCGCTCAAGACCTGTGACGACCTGCTCGGCTTCGGGGCGGTGGCGGCGACGGTGACGCTCGGTGCACAGGGGAGCATCACCAAGTTGCGCACCGGCCACGTCCATCGTCAACCGGCGTTCAAGGTGCGCGTGGTCGACACCACCGGTTGCGGCGACGTGTACCACGGCGCCTATATCTTCGGGCTGCTCAACGACTGGCCTTGGCCCGAACGGCTCGCCTTTGCGGCGGCCTGTGCTGCGCTCAAGACCCGCGCCATCGGTGGCCGGGCCGGGATCCCGGTCTTCGACGCGGTCGCCGGGTTCCTTGCCGCCCACGGCACGACACTCCCCGCCCGGCTCTCCTGACCGGAGTGGAACAGATTCGCGGACCGACTGTGAGGAGAGAGAATGGATTTTCGCTGTTTTTTCCTGTTGCTGTGTCTGACGCTGAGCGCCTGCGGACCGACCTACACCACGCGGGTTCTCGACACCCCCGAGACCCGCGAATTGAAGGGGCACCAGAAACCCTACACGGTCAACGGCAAACGCTACGATCCGTTGCGTAGCCATCATGGATTCGTCGAGGAGGGGGTCGCCAGCTGGTACGGTGAGGATTTCCACGGCAAGCTGACCAGCAACGGCGAAGTCTACGATATGTATGCCATGACCGCGGCGCACAAGACCTTGCCGCTCGGCGTCTACGTCCGGGTCACCAACAAGCAGAACGGACAGTCGGCGGTGGTGAGGGTGAATGACCGCGGACCGTTTGTCGATACCCGGATCATCGATCTCTCGTACGCGGCCGCCAAGCAACTCGGGGTCGTCGGCCCCGGAACTGCCCCGGTGCGCATCGAGGCCCTCGGCTACCGTGCCGACGGAAGCGATGCCGCGGCCGGTTATCGCCAGCCGGAGAGCTACGCGGTGAGCGCCTACGCTGTGCAGATCGGCGCCTTCGGCTCGCCGTGGAATTGCGGGGTCGCTACGGGTCGTCATCGGTGGCGGAGGGATGGGTCGATGGGCGGAAATTCTTCCGGGTGCGGGTAGGCCATTTCTCCACCCTGGAGGCGGCCGAGGCCGCCGTATCGCAGCTGCAGCGCGACGGCTACGGCAAGGGACTGGTGGTCGCCAAGGAGTAGATTCGATAAGTGCGGCCAAGGCGAAGAAGCTGTTCAGGATCTATTTCAGCAGCGAGGGGAAGGGGTGCGAGCTCTATGCCCGAAAGGTCGATGCCAGCCAGATGCCCGGCTTCGTGGCC
>QKBP01000078.1 GCA_003246035.1 Desulfuromonadaceae bacterium
GACAATCAGTACCGACATCCCCGGCCTCAAGCTTTATGACCGGGTACGGGTCGGACAGCGCGAGCTCCTGGGCGAGGTGATTCGCCTAGCGCCTGGCGAGGCCGTCGTGCAGGTTTACGAGGAGACCCATGGGCTGGCGCTCGGTGAACCGACCCTCAGCCTCGGTGCGCCACTTTCCCTACGGCTCGGTCCCGGAATGCTCGGCGGCATTTTTGACGGCCTGCAACGCTCCCTCGCCGACCTCTGCGCCTCCCAGGGCCCATTTCTCCATCCCGGCACCCACCCCGAACTCGACAGTGCACAGACCTGGTCGTTCAGGGCCCGATGTCACCCGGGAGATAACGTCGTGATGGGTGACGTCCTCGGCGTGGTGGACGAACTCGACTTCAAGCATCTCATCATGGCCCCCTGCGACGGCGAACTCGAGACCATCGTCAGCGGTGAATACGACGGCAACACCCCGGTTGCCTGTTACCGCGACGGAACCGAAGTCACCCTCTACCAGGAATGGCCGGTGCGTGAACCGCGCCCGTACCTCGAGAAGCACCCGCCTCACGAGCCGCTGATTACCGGTCAGCGCTGCATCGACTTTCTCTTCACCCTGGCCCGCGGCGGAACGGCGATCTTCCCGGGTGGATTCGGTACCGGCAAGACCGTCCTAGAGCAGTCTCTCGCCAAGTACGCGGTCTGCGACGTGGTCATTTATGTCGGCTGCGGGGAACGGGGAAACGAAATGGCCGACATGCTCGAAGAGTTTTCCCTGCTGCAGGACCCCTGGAGCCGTAAACCGTTGATGCAACGAACCGTCGTCATCGTCAACACCTCCAACATGCCGGTGGCAGCCCGAGAGGCGTCGATCTACACCGCCGCCACCTTGGGAGAGTACTTCCGTGACATGGGTTACCACGTACTGCTGCTCGCCGACTCCCTCTCACGCTGGGCCGAGGCGTTGCGGGAGATCTCTTCAGCCCTCGAGGAAATGCCCGGAGAGGAAGGCTACCCGACCTACCTCCATTCGCGCCTGGCGACATTCATGGCGCGCGCCGGGAGCGTCACGACCCACGGCAAGCGTAATGGTTCCCTCTCGATGGTCCTGTCGATCTCCCCGCCCGGAGGTGACTTCACCGAGCCGGTTACCCAGGCTTGCCTACGCAACACCGGTGCCTTTTTGATGCTCGACACCGGTCTTGCTCAGCGACGACATTTTCCCGCGATCCATTGGGGACAGAGCTTCACCCGTTATTCACACGCCCGCACCCAGCTCGGCGCTACGATTTCCGATCAGTGGCCGGAGCATCGCCGTCTCTGTCAGGAGCTGCTGCAAAAAGAAGAAGCGCTCCGTGAGGTCGCCGAGATCGTCGGCACGGGAGGGCTGCAGGAGAGCGACCAACTGACCATGCAGACGGCGGAACGGATTCGCCAGGAGTTCCTGGCCCAGAACGCCTATTCGGACGATGCCTTTTCATCCCCCGAGGAGACCTGTCAAAGGATCGAAGCGATCCTCGACGGACACCAGCAGCAGCTGCAGAAGATCCAACACGAGACGAAGGCAGCTGCCTCGACGGAGACTGTCCATGAGGCTGAGTGAACATCGCTATGAAAAGCTTGCCCAGATCCGGGGGCCGCTGCTGTTCCTCGACCGGGTCTGCAACGTGCGGATGGGGGAGACGGTACGGATCGAAGCCCCCGACGGCAGTTCCCGCGAAGGCGAAGTTCTGTTCATCGATGGCGAGTCGGTGATGGTGCAGATCTTTGGCGAAAGCCGTGGACTCTCCCTGGAGGGGACACGTATCCACTTCAGCGACAACGTGCGCAGGGCGCCGTTGAGCGAGGCCCTGCTCGGCCGAATCTGCAGTGGGTCCGGAGCACTGATCGACGGCGGTATCCCGATCATCCCGGAGCGCTGGGCACCGGTCAGCGGGGCACCGCTCAACCCGGCAGCACGGGCACGTCCACGGGAATGTATCGAGACCGGCTTCGCCGCGATCGACGTTCTCAACACCCTGGTCCGGGGACAGAAGCTTCCGATCTTCTCGTCCGCCGGCCTCCCCTCGCAGGACCTGGTCGCCGCACTGCTCCGTCAAGCGCGGATGCCGGCAACACGCGATGAGGAGCTCGGGAAATTTGCAGTGATCTTCGTCGCCCTGGGCCTGACCCACCATGAATACGCGTTCTACATGCAGACCCTCGAGCAGTTGCAGACACCCTGCACCGCCTACATCAACCTCGCCGGAGACGCAGTCCTCGAACGCCTGCTCGCCCCCCGCTTCGCGCTGACCCTTGCCGAATACCTCGCCTTTGAAAAGGACTACGACGTTCTCGTCATCATCGCCGACATAACCAACTACTGCGACGCGCTGCGCGAGGTCTCCACGGCCCGCGAAGAGCTCCCTGGGCGCCGTGGCTATCCCGGTTACATGTATTCGGACCTCGCCTCACTCTACGAACGGGCGGGGCGCATCAAGGAGAGACGCGGTTCGATCACCCAACTGCCGGTGTTGACCATGCCCGAAAACGACATTACCCATCCGGTCCCCGACCTGACCGGCTACATCACCGAAGGTCAGCTGGTTCTCTCCGCAGAACTCCATAGACGTGGCATCTTCCCCCCCATCGATATCCTCCCCAGCCTGTCACGCCTGATGCAGCAGGGAATCGGTGCAGGGCAGACCCGCGAGGACCACCGCGCCGTCGCCAACCGCCTGTACCGTAACTATGCGCGGGGGTGCGACCTGCGCAACCTCGAAGCGATCGTCGGACGCGAGGGGCTGTCCAAAAAGGATCGCCAGTTCCTCGATTACGCCGAACGCTTCGAGCGTGACTTCATCCACCAGAACGAAGATGAGCGTCGCCTGGTCGGCGAAAGCCTCGATATCGGCATCCGTCTCAACGCCCTGCTCGACGAGGAGCCCGCTCCATGATTCACCCGACCCGAACCAGCCTGCTGCTCCTAAAGGAACGACGCCGCGCCGTCAACCGCAGCCTCGCGATCCTCAAGGCACGCCGTCAGGCCCTGATCTCCGAGTTCTTGCGCCTGGGTGAGGAGTTTCTCGATCATCACCAACAGCTCGCCGAGCTTTACGCTCGGGCCCTTCGCGACCTCCAGTCCGTCCTGCATGCCGAGGGCGAACCCTCGCTCGAAAGCCTGGCCGCCGTGACCGAGCGTTTCGAGGGGATCGAGGCCGAGCCGGGCAACATCCTCGGCATCCCGTTTCTGACCATTCTCCCCTTGGGGGAGCTTCCCCGCCATCCCTCACGTCGCCCCTTCGTACCACACCTCCACGTCGCCAGCCTGAGCCGCAGCTACGAACAGTTCGAAGAACTGACTCGGGCGATCATCGAACATGCCGGGCTGGAGAGCCGCGTTCGTCGCCTCGCGACCGCCATTCGTGAGACAACACGGGTCATGCGCACCCTGGAAGACCGGGTCCTGCCGAGACAACAGCGAGATATTGTGCGCATCCGCTTCTTCCTCGCCGAACGTGAGCGGGAAGGCCATTTTCGCCTCCGCAAGTTCAAACAGCTGCGCGAAAACATCTAGGTACATCTACTCCGGGCTCTGTTATAGTAGGGCATTCCGAGTTACGGAGCCTCCATGCCCTCACCCTCCCATCAACGTTCCATGTTGGCCTGGTGCCTGTACGACTGGGCCAACTCCGGCTTTGCCACCGTCATCCTCGCGGCTGTGCTTCCCGTCTACATGGTCAGCCTGATCCCTCAGGGGGGTATCCCGCTCCCATGGTCGGAGCGGGGCCTTCCGGCCACGGCCTTCTGGGGCTACACCGTCTCGGCTTCCATGGTGCTGGTGGCGGTCGCGGCACCTCTGCTCGGGCAACTCTCCGACCAACGCGGCTGGCGCCGACCGATGCTCGCCCTCTTCTGCCTGCTCGGTTCGCTCGCCACCGCATCGCTGGTCTTCGTCGGACCCGGGCGTTACCTGCTCGCTGCGACCCTGTTCATCTTCGCCAATATCGGCTTCGCCTCCGGCAACATCTTCTACAACGCGTACCTCCCGAGCCTGGCCGAGGGAGTCGAGGCCGATCACCTCTCGTCGAAAGGGTACGCCTACGGCTACCTCGGCGGCGGTCTGGTGTTACTGATCACCTTCCTCATGATCCAGAAATATGCCTGGTTCGGTTTTTCCGGCATCAGCGAAGCAACCCGCACAGGCTTCCTTTTAACCGGTCTCTGGTGGCTGTTCTTCGCCCTCCCCGCCCTGCTGTGGCTGAACGGCGCATCGGCCCCACGCACAGCAGCCGTCGCCCCTGGTCTGCTACGCCGCTATCGTGACATCTTCGCCCGGGTTTGGTTACATCGTGAGCTGCGTCGCTTCCTGATCGCCTTTCTGATCTACAACGACGGAATCCAGACGATCATCGCCGTCTCGGCGGTCTTTGCCCGTGACGAACTCGGGCTCTCCCAGGGGACGATTCTCGGCTGCTTCCTGATGATCCAGTTCGTCGCCACTCCCGGTGCCCTTCTCTTCGCCCGTCTTGCAGGACGTTTCGGCGTCAAGAGGGTCGTCATGTTCAGCCTGCTGATCTTTGCCTGCATCACCGCCTTTGCCAGCACCATGCACACCGCGAGCGAATTCTGGATCCTCGGGTTCGCCGTCGCCCTGGTTCTCGGCGGCAGCCAGGCACTGAGCCGATCTCTGTTCGTCCGCATGGTCCCGGAACAGAACAGCGCCGAATTTTTCGCCTTCTTCGCCATCAGCACCAAGTTCGCCTCGGTTTTCGGCCCGTTGCTGTTCGCCGTCCTGATCCACTTCAGCGGCTCCAACCGCCTGGCGATCCTGGCGTTGACCAGCTTTTTTATCGTCGGCTTGGCGATCCTCGCCAGAGTCGACATCACCGCCGGGACGCGTCACGCCCTGCAGGCCCATTCAACGGAGTCTGAATCTCAACGCCACAGGTCATCATCATGAGCGAACTGCTGCACGTCTTTCTCAACGTTATTCTCCCGGTCTTCGGTATCGTCGCCCTCGGCTACCTGCTCGGAGGTCGGCTCGAACTCCAGGCCCGAACCCTGACCCGGGTCGCCTACTACGTCTTCGTTCCGGCCTTCATCTTCGAGGCGATCGGCAGCGCCGAGGTCCCGCTCGACAGCGCCCTCAAGATGGTCGTTTTCATCGTGGGGGCCCAGTTGCTGGCCGTGTTTATCGCCGGCGGGATTGGACGGTTATTAAGACGTTCCAAGGAGATGATCGCGGCCTTCGTGATGATTGCCGCCTTCGGCAATGTCGGCAACTACGGCCTGGCGGTCATCCGCTTCCGCCTCGGTGACGTATCCGTCGCCCCTTCGACGATCTATTTCGTCGCCATCACCATTTCTGCCTTTGTGGTCTGCGTCGGCGCCGCAGGCTGGGCACGGGGCGGCAGCCGGGGAGCCGTGTGGGGTGTACTCAAAACTCCGGCGCTCTGGGCGGTGATCCCCGCCCTGGCGGTCTCACAGGGGAGCGTGGAGGTCCCGCTGATGCTGACCCGCATGATCGGACTGCTGGCCGACGCGATGATTCCGGTGATGCTCTTTTCTCTCGGGCTGCAGTTGCTAGAAGAAAAGAAGGTAACTTTCAGCGGGGATGTGGTGCTGGCAAGTGGCATCCGCCTGCTCCTCGCCCCGGCTCTGGCCGCGGCCACGGCGATTCCGTTCGCCCTCGGAGAGATCGAAACGGTTTCGGGCATTCTGCAGGCCGGCATGCCGACGGCCGTACTGGTGGCAATCATCGCCAAGGAGAACAATATCGTACCGGGGTTTGTGACGTCGGTCGTCCTCGTCTCAACTGTGGCGAGCCTCGTGACTCTAACGCTCCTCATGATCGCCCTCTAGCCTCAGCAGTCCGACCAACTCAAACCGTTAATTTGTGAGTTTTGTCGTTCGAATTAGTGAGATATTTTATACGAAGTGCTATAACGATGCGGCGACTGGATTACCTGCCTCATCAGGACAAGGACTCGTGAAGCGTCTCATACAAACCCTCAAAGATGCCACGCCTGCCCAGACCTTGATGTTCTACTATGCGGCAGCCATCCTGGCCGGCACCCTGCTGCTGGCGACCCCGTTGGCCGCCGAGGGAGAACCTCTCTCCTTTCTGGACGCCCTCTTCACCGCGACCTCGGCGCAGTGCGTCACCGGCCTGATCGTCGTCGATACCGGGACGCGCCTGAGCCTCTTCGGACAGGGGGTCGTCCTGTTGCTGATCCAGATCGGCGGGCTGGGCATCACCACCTTCTCGGTCTACCTGTTCATTTACCTGCGCGTCGGCCTGAGCTCGCGCGGTCGCTGGATCATCAACGAGACCCTCATGCACACCCCGATCAGTTCCTGGCGCGAACTGATCCGCGACATTGTCGCCATGACCCTGGTGATCGAAGCGCTGGGCACCCTCGTGCTGAGTTGCGTGTTCGTCGGCGAGCTCGGTCTCGCGCGAGGCGTCTACTATGCCCTCTTCCACTCCGTGTCGGCATTCTGCAACGCCGGTTTCTCTCTCTATCCGGACAGCCTGAACGGTTTTCGCAACGATCCCGTCGTCAACCTGACGATCATGGCCCTGATCCTGCTTGGAGGGATCGGTTTTCTGGTGATACGTGAACTGATGGAACTGGGACGCCAGAAACGAGACCGCAGGAATCCACGCATCAGGCTGTCCCTGCACAGTCGCGTCGTCCTGATCACGTCGCTCTGCCTGGTTCTCTTCGGTGCACTGGGCATCGGCCTGCTGGAAACGGGCAATGCCTTCGCCGCGCTCCCCGGAGATGAGCAATTCTGGACGGCCCTGTTCCAGTCGGTCTCGACCCGGACGGCGGGTTTCAACACCATCGACCTCGGAAGCTTCCGAGTCCCGACTCTCTTCCTGATGATCTTTCTGATGTTTATCGGCGCCTCCCCGGGCTCGGCCGGTGGCGGGGTCAAGACGACCAGCCTGGCCCTGTTCTTCGCCATTTTCTACAGCCGGCTCAAGGGGAGCGCCCACACGAACCTGTTCCGGCGCACCATCCCGGACGAAGCCATTACCAAGGCGCTGGCCCTGGTGATCCTGGCCATCTCCCTCACCGGTCTGGCCCTCTTCGGACTGTTGATCGTCCAGGCCCCCGATCTGGCGCACGAGCAGCATCGCGAGTTTTTAAGTTACGTCTTCGAAACCTTCTCGGCCTTCGGCACGGTCGGCCTCTCGATCGGCGCGACGGCCAAACTCAACACACTGGGGAAGACCATCGTCATCTTGCTGATGTTTGCCGGCAGGGTCGGCCTGCTGACCCTGGCCTTTGCCATCGCCGGCAGAACGCGGCGTTTTGCACCCCGCTATGCGGAAGAGAACATCATGATCGGCTGAAACAGCGTCGCCAGGAGTAGCGGTATGAAAAAGAAATTCTGTGTGATCGGGCTCGGCAGCTTCGGATTTCACGTGGCGGAAACCCTCGACAAGGAAGGACACGAGGTTGTCGCCATCGACTCGGACAAGGACAAGGTCCAGGCGGCCAAGGACATCTGCGCTTATGCGATCCTCGGCGATGCCGCCAATAAACAGTTCCTCAAGACCCAGGGGGTCCACGAGATGGATGCCGTCGTCGTCTCGACCGGCGACCGCTCCCACCTCTCCACCCTGATCACGCTCTACCTCAAGGAACTCAAGGTCCCGCGCATCTACGTCAAGGCCATCGACGAGGACCATGGTCGCATCCTCGAGCGCGTCGGCGCGACGGACGTCATCTACCCGGAAAAGGACATGGCCAAACGGGTTGCGCACACCATGTCCACTCCGAACGTCCTCGAGTTCATCCCGCTGGCCGAGGAATTCTCCCTCTCGGAGACCGACCCTCCCAAGCATTTCATCGGCAAGACGCTGATCGACCTCGACCTGCGCAAACGCTTCGAGGTCACCGTGATCGCCATCAAGGACGTTCTCACCGACCAGTTCATCCCCGCACCACCGCCGACGCACGTCATCAAGGACAGTGACGTCCTGATCCTCATCGGCAAAACCGACGACGTCGACAGGGCCTTGTCCAAGTGACCCCGGTCCCCTGACAGCTAGATTAGCAAAACTGACCGCCAACAAAAACGCCGGGCGTCGGCCCGGCGTTCAAGCGTTTCCGACCAGACGCCCCGAGAGGACGCCGTCGTCGCGAAGGGCCTCGACGAGGACGGAACGGACCGACCCGACATCGCTCTCCGACGCGTTGAAGCGCACATCGAGATATTCGCGGCTGAGTCCCCGGGATGCCCCCTCTTTGAGCCCTGCTTCGACAACTACCTCGAGCCTCTCCCCCACAAACTGCCTGGCGAAATCGCGCTGCCTAGAGTCACCCAGTTCACGCAAGCGGGCCGCACGTTCCTTGATGACGTCGGCGGGGAGTTGTCCGGGCATCGTCGCTGCGGGGGTCCCGGGGCGCCGGCTGAACGGGAAGACGTGGAGACTGGAGATCGGCAGCACTTCGAGCAGGGAGAGGGTATTGGAAAACTCCCGGTCCGTCTCACCGGGAAAGCCGGTAATCACATCGAGCCCGATGGCGAGGCGCGGCATCTTCACAGCGAGGAGCTCGACCAGCTTCCGGAAGTCCCTGCGGGTGTAGTGGCGATTCATGCGTTCCAGGACCGCGTCGTCGCCGGCCTGCAGAGGGATATGCAGATGACGGCAGACGATCTCGGACGTCACCAGGGTGTCGATCAGCTCATCGCTGAATTCGAGTGGCTCGATGGAACCGAGACGCAGCCGGGTCAAGGACGTTTCTGTCTCGATGCGACGCACCAGCGCGGCTAGCGATGTCGCCGGCGAGAGGTCGAGCCCATAGGCGCCAACGTGAATGCCGGTCAGGACAATCTCTTGACTCCCCTGTGCGTGCAGGGTGTTCACCTGATCGGTGACCTTGTCGGGGACCACCGAGCGGCTGACGCCGCGGGCATAAGGGATGATGCAGTAGGAGCAGAACGCGTCGCAGCCGTTCTGAATCTGGACAAAGGCGCGGCTGCGCCCTCCCCAGCTGGCCAGCGGCAGCACACAGGCCGACTCGACGCTGCGGATGTCTCCGACTTCGACCCGCCCCTCCCCCGCCCCCTCGAGACGGGAGAGAAAATCGCTTTTCTCCTCGTTGCCGATCACCAGGCTCACCCCGGGGAGTCTCGCCAGGGTCTGAGGATCGATCTGGGCATAACAACCGGTCACCACCACCCGGCACTCCGGGTTAAAGCGCCTCGCCCGTCGAATGAGGTTACGCGACTGGGCATCGGTGGCCGCCGTGACCGTACAGGTATTCACGATCACCAGGTCGGCCCCGCCCTCGAAAGGGATGACTTCATAGCCGGCCGCGAGGAGTCGTTCCTGCATGGCCGCCGATTCGAACTGGTTGGTCTTGCAGCCGAGGGTCGCCAGGGAGACGGTACGCCTCATGCGATCCAGCCTCCGCCGAGCACCCGGTCGTGGTCATAGAACACCGCGGCCTGACCGGGGGTGATGCCGAATTGCGGCTCGGCAAACACGACCCGGACGCGACCGGCTTCAAGCGGCGTCAGGGTTGCGGGGACTTCGTGGTGGCGATAGCGGATACGGCAGGCCGCCTCGAGGGGAGACGCGGGCACCGCATCAATCCAGTTGACCTCGTAGGCCTCGAGCTCTCGAACTGCCAGGTGCTCCTTCTCGCCCACCACGACCCGCTTGTTCGCCGCGTCGATGCCGACCACGTAGAGCGGCTGCGGCCAGGAGAGGCCCAGCCCGCGACGCTGGCCGATGGTATAGCGGTAGGTGCCGCGGTGCCGTCCGAGCACCGTGCCGGAAACATGCACGATCTCTCCGTCCATGCTCCCCGCGCCGCGCTGCTCCTCGAGAAACCGGACATAGTCGCCATCGGGGACGAAGCAGATGTCCTGGCTTTCGGCTTTTTCGGCCACGCGCAGTTTCAGGCGGGCGCCGTGCTCGCGGACCTGCTCCTTGGTCATGGCGCCGAGGGGGAAGCGCACCATCGCCATCTGCTCCTGGGTCAGGGTAAAGAGGAAATAGCTCTGGTCCTTGTTCGGGTCGAGCCCCTTGCGCAGGGCGTAGCGTCCATCCAGGTGTTCGATGCGCGCGTAATGCCCGGTGACGAGAAAATCGGCCTCCAGCTCGCGGGCACGCCGTAGCAGGATCTCGAACTTGAGCACCTGGTTGCACAGGACGCAGGGGTTGGGGGTGCGGCCGGAGAAATAGTCGTCGCAGAAGCGCTCGATCACCTCGCGCTCGAACTCCTTCTCGAAGTTGACCACGTAGAACGGGATGGCGAGCTGCTCCGCGACCCGCCGGGCATCGTAGACGTCGTCCAGGGAACAGCAGGTACCGTGCGCTTCGCCGTGCACCGAGGTGAAACTGGAGTAGTCCCAGATCTGCATGGTCAGCCCGATCACCTCGGCGCCGGCCTCCCTGAGCAGGGCCGCGGTGACCGACGAGTCGACCCCGCCGCTCATGGCGACCACTACCCTCTTCCCCTTGAATTCGTTCACGTCTCTTCCTTACACAGGCAAAGGGCAGCTGCTGGCAGCTGCCCTTCTATTTTCCAGAATTCGCTTGAGAGAAAACGTCTTACGGATTGTTTTCCCTGTAGTTTTTAATCGCCTCGTGCAGCGCGTCCGCGGCGAGATTGGAGCAGTGCATCTTCTGCGCGGGGAGCCCGTCGAGGGCTTCGGCGACTGCGGCGTTGGTCAGCTCCAGCGCCTCCTCGATGGTCTTGCCGATGGCCATCTCGGTCACCATCGAGCTCGTGGCGATCGCCGCACCGCAACCGAAGGTCTTGAACTTGACGTCCTTGATCACGTTGTCCTCGACCTTGAGAAATATCTTCATGATGTCGCCGCAGGAGGCGTTGCCCACCTCGCCGACACCGTTGGCGTCTTCGATCTCCCCGACGTTGCGGGGATTGGTAAAATGGTCCATAACCTTATCGGTGTACATAGCCGGTCTCCTTGTTGTTCAGATGGCAGCGCAGCGGGCTGCGCGCGTGGTCGGTATCCTTAAACGCTGATCTTCTGGATCGTCGCGCAGGTCTTGCATTCCCCTTCGGCCCCGCAGTTGTACAGCGGGCTCATTTCACGGAGCCGCTGAACGATCGGCGGCAGCTCGGTGATGACGTAATCGATCTGCTCCGCGGTCACCTCGGGCCCGAGGCTGAAGCGCGTGCTCGAATGGGCCAGGGTGATCTCGACGCACATCGCCCCCATGACGTGGGACGGCTCCAGCGACCCGGAAGTGCAGGCCGACCCGGACGAGGCGGCGATCCCCTTCATGTCGAGATTGAGCAGCAGGGACTCCCCCTCGATAAAGGCAAAGCTGACGTTCAACGTATTCGGCAGACGCTCGGTGGGGTGGCCGTTGAGCTTGATGTCGGGGATCTGTCCGAACAGCCCCTTCTCCAGCCTGTCGCGTAGCGCCCTGATCTGGGCCGGCTTGGTCTCGAGCTCGGTCCCTGCCAGTTCGCAGGCCAGCCCGAGCCCGACGATCCCGGCCACGTTGTGGGTCCCGGCGCGACGGCCGCGTTCCTGGTGACCGCCGTGAAGCAGGGTCGCGAGGCGCGTACCGCGCCGGATGTACAGGGCGCCGACACCCTTGGGGGCGCCGATCTTGTGGCCCGAGAGCACCAGCAGGTCGACCTTGGCTGCCTGCACGTCGACCGGCAGCTTGCCGACTGCCTGCACCGCGTCGGTATGGAACCGCACTTTGTGCCGACGGGCAATCTCGCCGATCTCGGCGATCGGGTAGATATTGCCGGTCTCGTTGTTGGCCCACATCACCGAGATCAGGATCGTCTTGTCGGTGATCGCCGCTTCGAGCTTCGCGAGATCGAGCATGCCGTCCTTGTCGACCGGCAGATAGGTGACCTCGAATCCCTGCTTCTCCAGATGCTTGCAGGTCTCGAGCACCGCCGGATGCTCGACGGAGGTGGTGATGATGTGATTCCCCTTGTCCCGCAGCACTTCGGCGGTCCCCTTGATCGACATATTGTCCCCTTCGCTGCCGCAGGAGACGAAGACGATCTCGGCCGGAGACGCGTTGATCAGACGGGCGACCTGTTCGCGGGCCTTTTCGACGGCACCGCTGACGGCGCGACCGGCCCAGTGAACGCTCGATGGATTGCCGAACTGGTCACGGTAAAAAGGGAGCAGCGCCTCGAGCACCTCCGGTCGCACCGGGGTCGTGGCGTTGTAGTCGAGATAGATCTGAGGTTTCAAGGTGGTCCTCCTTAGGCTTCTTCGGATAAGGCGCCGGTCGACGCGCGTTTGCGCGCATCCCGGCTCAAGTCTTCAAGGGTTATGGACGACAGGAAGTCGCGGACGCGGTTGCCGAGCTCCTGCCAGACGTTCTGGGTGACGCATTCATTGGTGCAGCCGCAGCTTCCGTCCGTGGCCATGCAGCTGACCGGGACCAGCGACTCCTCGACGCTGTCGATGATCTGGTCGACACGTATCTCACCCGGAGAGCGGGCCAGCACGTAACCGCCACCGGGGCCGCGCACGCTACGGACGATCTTGCCGCGACGCAACTTGACGAACAGCTGCTCTAGGTACGAGAGGGAGATATCCTCCCACTTGGAGATTTCGCGGATCGAAACCGGTTCACCGTCGCCGTTCAGGTTCAGGCTGACAAGGGCACGCACCGCGTATTGGGCCTTGGTCGAAAGACGCATAATCTTTATTGTCCCTGCGCCTTTTCGAGCTGCGAGGCCGCCAACTCCTTGCGCAGCTGTTCCTGGGTAGCAGTGAGTTCCTTGACCTGCTCTTCCAGAGTACGGATCTGGTCGAACAGACAGGAGATGGCCTTGGCCTCGGGATCGGGAAGCTGACCGTGCTCGAGACTCGGTCGTTCCTCGACGACCTTGTCGGCCTGCATCACCACCTTGCCGGGGATGCCGACCACCGTGGAGTCGGCCGGCACTTCCTTGACCACCACCGAATTGGAACCAACCTTGGCGTTATCCCCGACCTTGAACGGTCCGAGCACCTTGGCGCCGGAGCCGATGATGACGTTGTTCCCGAGCGTAGGGTGACGCTTCTCCTTGGCCCACGACGTTCCGCCGAGGGTGACCCCGTGATAGAGGGTGCAGTTGTCACCGATTTCGGCCGTTTCGCCGATCACCACCCCCATACCGTGGTCGATGAAGAATCCCCGTCCGATCCGGGCACCGGGGTGGATCTCGATACCGGTAAAAAACCGCCCGAGGTGGGAAGTGAAACGGCCGAGAAAATAGAACTTGCGGATCCAGAGCGCATGTGCCAAACGGTGAAACAACACCGCATGAAAGCCCGGATAGCAGAAAAACACCTCGAGGGCGCTGCGCACTGCCGGGTCGCGCTCAAAGACCGCTTTCAGATCATCCTTGAAGGTACTAAGCACTGACACCTCCTCCTTGCGTTGGTGGTGTAAGGGATAACATACCTGACTACTTCTGTCAATTATTTTCGCGGTGTTTTTTCGAAGACTTAGAGGAAATACTACAGGAATAAACGGTAAGCGTCGTTATCCGTTTCTTCAACGTAACGGTAACCGAGATTACCCAGGAACGCGCCGAGACGCGACTCCTCCCCCGCAGGGATCTCCAGGCCGATCAGTACCCGACCGTACTCCCCGCCCTGGGCGCGGTAATGAAACAGGGAAATGTTCCAGTTCTCCCCCATGGCCGTCAGAAAGCGAGACAACGCTCCGGGACGTTCAGGGAACCAGAAACGGAAAAGGACTTCCCGCGCGACAGCCTCGGAACGTCCGCCGACCATGTAGCGAACGTGAGTCTTCGCGAGCTCGTTGTCGGTCAGGTCAATCGCCTCGTAACCAAGCTTGCGCATCTGCACCGCAAGATGATGTCGCTCCTGTTCTCCGACGATGGAAATTCCGACGAAGATGTGAGCGGCATCCCGGCCAGCGAGTCGATAATTGAACTCGGTGATACTGCGCTCGCCGACAACCTGCTCACAGAGGGTCCTCAGGGCGCCTGGCTTTTCGGGAATCGCCACCGCAAAGAGCGCCTCGCGCTGTTCACCGATCAGAGTGCGCTCCCCGACATATCGCAGGCGCTCAAAGTTCATGTTGGCACCGGAGGTGACCGCAACCAGCCGCTTGTCCTTCAATCGATGGGTGCGCACGTAACTGCGCAGGCCCGCTAGACCGAGGGCTCCCGCCGGCTCGACGATGGTGCGAGTCGCCTGGTAGACCCCCTTGATGGCGCTGCAGATTTCGTCGGTCGAAACCCGCACCATATCGTCAACCACATTGCGACACAGCTCGAAGGTCCGCTCGCCGACCTCACGTACGGCAACACCATCCGCAAAGATCCCGACAGAATCGAGACGCACCCGTCTGCCCGACTCGAGAGAGCGGGACATGGCGTCACTGTCGGCCGGCTCAACGCCGATGACTTTAATTTCTGGGCAGAGCGCCTTCAGGTAAGCGCCGATCCCGGCAATCAGCCCCCCTCCTCCGACCGGCACGAATACGGCGTCGAGTTTCCCGGAGGTCTGGCGCAGGATCTCGTCTCCAACCGTCCCCTGCCCGGCAATTACCAGATCGTCGTCGAAGGGGTGAACGAAGGTCATTCCCCGGTCAACAATGATCTGTTGACAGAAATCCTGCGCTTCGGAGTAGTTGTCCCCGTGAAGCAGTACCTCTGCCCCCAGGGCCTTGACGGCTTCGACCTTGATCTGCGGCGTGGTGGCAGGCATGACGATGACCGCTGGGATCCCGAGCTGACGGGCGGAATAGGCTACGCCCTGGGCGTGGTTCCCGGCCGAAGCGGAAATCACACCGGCCAACTGCTGCTGTCGGTCGAGATGAGCGATCCGATTGTAAGCACCGCGCAACTTGAAGGAAAAAACCGGTTGCAGGTCCTCGCGCTTGAGCATCACCTGATTGTCGATTTCACGTGACAAGAGGACCGCCTGATCGAGAGGGGTCTCGACCGCCGCTTCGTAGACTCGGGAGGTCAGAATCATGCGCAGCAGTTTTTGCACCGGGCGCTCCTTCACATAGAGAGTGAAAGGCGCCGGGTGCCCGCAGGCACCCGACGCCGAGAAAACATAAAGTGGTTATAGCGGTGATATCCGAAAGAAGCAAGCCTCTCAGGCTCTACGCAGCAACAGGGCTGCGGCCATGGCCCCGGCAGCGCACACCGAAACCAGCCCGAGATCACTCCCCTGACGATGCATCTCGTTGGCCAGGGTTGTGACGATCCGGGCTCCGGTCGCACCGAAGGGGTGCCCGACCGAGATCGAGCTTCCGAGGGGGTTGAGCCTGGCAGGATCGACATCGCCGATCGACGGCTCCTTCCACCCCTGACTCCAGGCCTTGAGGTTGCAATCGACCTGGGCGCCAAAGGCTTCGTGGACTTCGACGATATCGATATCCGACAGCGAAACTCCTGTTCGCGCCAGCAGCTTCGGAACCGCCACGGCCGGCGCCATCAGCAGCCCTTCGTGCGGGTCAATCGCGGCAAACTCGACCTCGTCGAGCATGGCCAGTGGCGTGAAGCCGTGCTTCGCCGCGTAGCCTTCAGACATGATCAGCAGCGCGGCGGCACCGTCTGTGAGCGGGCTGGCATTCCCGGCGGTGATGGTCCCTGCAGCGCTGCGATCGAAGACCGGAGCAAGTTTGGCGAGTTTCTCCATGCTGGTATCACCACGCACGATGGTATCTTGCTCAATTCCTCGAAGCGGATGGATCTCCCGCTTGAGGCGCCCGTCCTTGGTCGCTTCGGCCGCCCGGTGGTGGCTGCGCAGGGCGATCTCATCCTGATCCTGACGCCTGGATTGCCACTCCTTGGCGGTAACCTCGGCGTGCTCCCCCATGGTCAGACCGGTCGAGGGTTCCTTGAAACCAAGGCTGCGCGGCTTGAAGTGGCTCGGGCGAAGACGGACAAGCTGCCGGAGTCGCTCTCCGGCGCTCCGGGCAAAGGTCGCCTGACGAAAGATGTCGGAAGCTTCGCGGCCGAACAGGATCGGCACCGTCGACATCGACTCGACACCTCCGGCGATCGCGACCTGCGTACGCCCGCTGCGGATCGCCTCGGCGGCATCGACCAGGGCGTGCAGCGAGGTGATGCAGTTGTTGGATACCAGCAAAGCGTGGATGCTGTCCGGTAACTTGAGGCGAAAGACGATCTCCCGGGCCAGGTTGGAGATGCGCGGATCATGCAGAACCCGCCCCCAGACGAGGTAGCCGATATCCTCTCTCGCGACCGGGTACCGCTCGAGCAACCCCGAGACCGCATGGACCGAGAGGTCGAGTTGATCGAGATCCCTGAAAACGGTTCCGGCCTTGACAAAGGGGGTGCGCATCCCACCGACAATGACCACGCGCTCTTGCGACTGTGCCATAGAAAGTCCTCCTGAAATAGCGGCTCGAATTCTCATGAAAGAAGTCTTGTATCAGCTTACCATTAAATTGACCGCGTGCGGTATCCGGGTATCGACAAGCGTATACATTATCGTTATAATGCCGCGGCATATTTGACATAACGGGTTACCTGACCCCTATTTCATGAAAAAGGAGAGAGCCATGGCCACACCCGAGTTCTTCTACCAGACCCCCTTTCCGTTGAGTGACGATAAAACGACCTACTACAAGATTCCCGGTTCGGAGAAATACGTCTCGACCGTTGACTTCGATGGCAAACAGGTCCTCAAGGTTGACCCGGAAGCGTTGACGGTATTGGCCAATACCGCCATGAAGGATGTCTCCTTCCTGCTGCGCAAGGAGCACAACGAGTCGGTCGCCAAGATTCTTGCCGACCCCGAGGCTTCCCGCAACGACAAGGGGGTCGCCATGGCCTTCCTGCGTAACGCCATGGTCGCGGCCCAGTTCGATCTGCCGACCTGCCAGGACACCGGCACGGCCACCGTCGTGGCCAAAAAGGGACAGCAGGTCTGGACCGGGGTCAACGACGCCGAATTCATCTCCAAGGGGGTCTACAAGACCTACACCGAGGAAAACCTGCGCTACAGCCAGACCGTGGCGCTCGACATGTACAAGGAGAAGAACACCGGCACCAACCTGCCGGCCCAGATCGATCTCTACGCCACCGAGGGGGATGCCTACAAGTTCCTGTTCATGGCCAAGGGCGGCGGTTCGGCCAACAAGACCATGCTCTACCAGGAGACCAAGGCTCTGCTCACCCCCGAGAAGCTCTTCGACTTCCTGGTTGCCAAGATGAAAACTCTCGGTACCGCTGCCTGCCCCCCTTACCACCTCGCCTTCGTCATCGGCGGCACCTCGGCCGATGCGGTCATGAAGACCGTCAAGCTCGCCACCGCCAAGGAACTCGATGGCCTGCCGACCACCGGCAACGATCACGGCCAGGCCTTCCGCGACATCGAGCTCGAAGAGAAGCTGCAGAAAGCGGCCCAGGAGCTCGGCATAGGCGCCCAGTTCGGCGGCAAGTACTTCACCCACGACGTGCGCGTCATCCGCCTCCCCCGTCACGGAGCCTCCTGCCCTCTCGGCATGGCGGTCTCCTGTTCGGCTGACCGCAACATCAAGGCCAAGATCACCAAGGACGGCCTG
>QKBP01000052.1 GCA_003246035.1 Desulfuromonadaceae bacterium
GGCGGTCGCCGGGGTGAAGCAGCGCCCGGGTGAGCGAGACCAGGTCCCGGATCGGCTGTCGCTGGGCAAGCGGCTCGAGATCCTGGGACTGAAAGCGGATCCCGTGCGCCTTGAGCTGCGTGGCGATCTCCCGGGCGTGGGCCCGGGACCTCACCAGCACCGCATGACTCGCTCCTGGGTCGTCGTGCAGGCGCTCCCGGATGCGCGCGGCGACCAGTTCGGCCTCGCGCCGGTCGTCACGGGCCGTGAAGACCACGACCTCGCCCGGCGGCTCCACCCCTTCGGGCTTGACCGCGACGGCCGGCGAGAAAACGACCGCGCCGAGGGCCTCGTCCTCGTGTCGGGGGAAGACCCCGGCGAACAGGTGGTTGAGCCACGCGACCACCCCGGCCCGGGAGCGGAAATTGCTCTCCAGGATCAGCGCTTCGAGCGGGACCGGCCCCAGGCCGTGGTTCCGAGCCCGCAGGAACAGGCCCACTTCGGCCTCCCGGAAACGGTAGATCGACTGCATCGGGTCGCCGACCAGGAACAGGGTGCGGCCGTCACCGGGCGTCCAGCCGGCCACCAGGGACTCGAGCAGGGCATACTGGCCGAGCGAGGTGTCCTGGAATTCATCGACCAGGACATGGCTGATCCGGCTGTCGAGCTGAAGCAGCAGCTCCTCGGGCGCATCGCCGCGCCCCAGGGCGAGACGCGCAGCGGCGGCCACGGCGATGAAGTCGATGTGCCCGCGTTCGCGAAAGACATTTTCGAGTTCGGCCGCGGCGATCGGCAGCAGGTCGACCAGGGCTTCCAGGATCCGCCACTGGTTGTCGTGGTAGGCCACATGCGGGAGCCGGCGCAGGCCGGAGAGCGCTTGCGTGACCTCGGGAGCGCTTCGCAGCAGGTCGAGCAGCTCGCCGGCCCGTTGCTTCATGGCGACGCTTTCGGGATCGCCCCCCGGGGGAAACCCCTGGTTTTTGGTCAGGCGCGCGCGGACCGCGCCGGCCTGGGTCAAAAGGAGTTCGCTCAGCTGCAGCCAGTCGTCGAGGGCCGCAACCTGCGCGGGGGGGAAGGCGGTCAGGCGGGCCAGGCGCCCCCCGGGGTGGCCGGCCTCGTCGGCCGCCAGGTTCTGGCCGGCAAAGACCGCCAGCCTGACCAGCTCCTCCTTCCAGTCCTCGGGGACCAGGCGGCCGACGAGCTCGAGGCGGCTTTCGACGTAGCCCTGCAACCCCTGCTCGAGCACGTCCCGGCTCTGCTCGTGGCGCTGTTCCAGCAGATGCCGGAGCCACTGGTCGCGGCGCGCCAGCATGTCGACGAGCATGTCGCGCAACTGGTCGAGGCGGTTGTCGAGGTGGCGCAGCAGCACCGTGACGGAGCGCCGCTCCGCGCCGCCGGCGACCCCGTGGAGCACGACCCGCTCGGCGGCCACGCGGTAGTCGTCGCGGGGATCGTCGCAGATCGCCGGGGGCGCCCCGAAGCGCGACAGCCAGGGCATGCGCCGGACCAGGTGGGCGCAGAAACTGTCGATGGTCACCAGCTGCAGGCGGTTGGGATTGTCGCGCAGCTGCCAGCCCAGCCGCCGGTCCTGATCGAGCACCCCGCGGGCCAGCTCCCAGGTCAGCCGCTCGTGCGGGGAGTCGGGCGGGGTCGCATTGCCTCCACGTGACAGCGCGGCGAGCAGGCGATGGCGCATCTCGCCGGCCGCCTTGCGGGTGAAGGTGATCGCCAGCACCTCTTCCGGGCGCTCGACGCCCGCCAGCAGGGCCAGGATCCGCTGGGTCAGCAGCTCGGTCTTCCCCGAGCCGGCCGGCGCCTGGACGATAAACGAGGTTTGCGGGTCGAGCGCGCGTCGGCGCTGGGCGACATCGACCGGGATCGCCACGTCAGGCATCGCCACCCTCCCCGTTCCCCGCGCCCCGTTCGATCACCCGGCACAGCGCCGGGTAATCGCAATAACGGCAGGTGGCCTCGCCATCGAGGGGCGCGACCCGCGCCGTGCCGGCGAGGAAATCCTCGGCGATCCCGACGAGGACCCCCCTCCAGCGCTCCAGGAGCGCCTCGAGATCGAGCCCGAGCTCCGCGAGGCGTTCGCCGAGGCGGCGATCGGGGACCTTCGGGAAATCGTCGTCACGCGCGGCCAGTCCGCGGAAGCGGCAGTCGCCGCCGCGCACCTGGGCGAACAGCACCGCGGCGACCTGGTCGTCGCCGACCTCGGAGGCATAGATCGGCAGCTGCGGCTCGCTGAGGCGCTGCTCGAGCCACTGCAGCGGGTCGCTCAGGCCGGTCTTGTAGTCGATGATCGCGACCCCGCCGCTTTCCAGGGTGTCGATGCGGTCGACCTGGGTTCGGATCGACAGGCGACCGAGCGTGCTCTCGTGGCGCCATTCGAGGTCACGGACGCGAAACGGCGAACGTTGCAGCTCAATCTCCAGCCACTCCTCGCCGAGCCGGACCAGGCGATCCTCCTCGATCTTCCGCACCTCCTCCGGGATGTCGCGCTTGACCCTCTTCTTCAGATCGTCGAGGGCCCTGGCCGCCCCGAGGCGCAACGCGGAGGTCCGCTGCTCGGGGGACATTGCACGCAGCTCCTCGGAACCTGCCACGCTGCGCCAGAACTGCTCGAGCAGGCCGTGCACCAGCGTTCCCCGCTGCAGCGGGTCGAGACCGATGTCGAGCCGGGCCAGCGCCTCGCAGCGCAGGCGATGCCGCGCAAACGCCCGGAAGGGGCAGAGCGCCTGGTCCTTGAGCAGGGCGGTCCCTCCCGTCACCGCTTTGGCCGTGGCGACGGCCGGGGCCCGGGCGTCGTGCAACTCCTCGAGCGTCGTGTCGGCAGGCTTGAACCGCGCGAGCGGGTCACAGGACGGGGCTAGCTCCGGTTCACCGGGGACGAAACCGTGCAGCAGCGGGCTCGGGCCGCGCTCGCCGCCGTCGCTCGATCCCGGGTAGCTGGCGATCACCCCGGGGGCCGCGGTGAACAGGCGTCCGGAAACCTGGCGCGCGAACTCCAGCTCGCGCTGGGCGTCGGCGTGCGGCATGTGCAGGCGCCGCTGGAGCGGCACCGGGATGAAGGGGTTGGGACGGGGCGCCGGGGGGAAGGCGCCGTCGTGAAAGCCGAGCAGCCAGAGGTGCTCGAACTGGAAGCCGCTCGCCTCGAGCAGCCCGAGCACCTGCACGACCCCCTGCCGGGACTCGACCTGGAAGGCCTGCTCTCGGGCCAGGCGGGCGAACACGGACACGGCATCGACGCGGGTGAGTAAGCGACCTAGACGCTCGAGGGCGGCCAGTTCGCCGAACAGCGCCAGGAGCGCCTCGACCGCCTGGAAATCTCGGCTGCCGAGGCCTCTCTTTCCCGGCCAGCCACATTCCTTGAGGAGCTGCCGGAACTGAACGCTCCACTCTCCGGCCGGGCGCGGTCCCCGGCCCGGGTGGGAGCGGGCAACGGCATTCAACAGTTGGCGGAAGCCGTCGAGCTTCGCAAGTTCCGGGAAACGCTGCAGGCGCCGCAGCGGCCAGTCGATTTCTCCGGCCTCGCGCAGGGCCCGCTCGGCGCGCATGCGTGGCTCGGTGTCCCGCTCCAGGTCGCCGATCCAGGGGGAACGGAGCAGCTGGCTGACCTGGTCGAAGGAGAGGCTGCCGCCGAGCGACAGGATCAGCAGTGCGGCGGCGACGACCCCCTCGTCGGCCAGCGAACGCCCGAGGGAAAAGCTGACCAGCCCCTCGCCGCCGTGGCCGCTCAGCAGCGCCGAAGGGGCGAGTTCGGCGAGCAGCAGATCCTCCAGCAGCGGACGATACGCCTGCAGATCGCTGGCGACCACGCCGATGGAGGTCGCGCCCCGTTCGAGGCAACGGCGCGCCCAGCGGGCACAGCGTCGGACCTCGTCCTCGACGTCGCAGCACGCTACGAGCAGCCTCTCGGCCCCTCCCCCGCCGTCGTCGCCGTTCCAGCGGACGACCCGGGTACCCAGCTCGGCGAGCGCGGTGGCGAGCTGCTGCTGGTCGGGACGCAGCTCGTCAAAACCGGCCAGAACCAGGGTTTCAGGGGGGACGAGGCGCCCGTCACGAAATGCCTGGCTCACCAGGTCGACACAGGCGGCGCGATCGAGGACATCGAGGGTGTTGATCCGCTCCAGCCAGGCTTCGCGCCAGGCGTGGAAGACCCGATGATCTTCACTGGCCTGGTCGGGTGTGAAGGCGGCCCGGTACTGGCAGAGCAGGCGATGGGCGTCCCGGGCCATGCGGGCCGTGGCGGCAAGCTGCAGCTGCTGGCGCTGTTCGGCGTTCAACTCCCCGGCAATCACCTGTTCCCACAGGTGCAGTTCCTGGGCGTCGTTGAGGAGGCGATGATCCTCGCCGAGCTGCTGGAGGGAAGAGACGATCCAGCCATCCCAGGCGCGTGCCGAAGGCTGGCGCCAGGCAATTTCGCCGGCGTCGCGGTGCCTTCGTGCGTTCTGATCGAGCAGATGCCGCGCCAGCCGCTGGTTGACGGTGACGAGCTGGACGCGCTCCATGGTCGCGAGGAGTTCCTCGCGGGATATGCGCGAGAATTCGCTCACCGCTTCGTGCGCAGCCATTCGAGGGGGACGACGAGGGCAATTACGACCAGACCGCCGAGGAGGTCGGCGAGCAGGTCGTAGGGGTCACCGCGACGGTGACGGGTCAGGGTGTGCTGGAGGAGTTCCACGATACCGCCGTAACAGGCGCTGAACAGCAGCGCGGCGCCCCAGCAGCGCCAGGGACGCGCCGGGAACAGGGTGCGCAGCGCCAGGCCGCCGAACAGGGTCAGGAGCGCATAGGCC
>QKBP01000023.1 GCA_003246035.1 Desulfuromonadaceae bacterium
TCCTCGAGGAAGATCATCTCGCGGGTGTGGGAGAGCATCGCCGGGATGTCGGAGGCGACGAAGTACTCCCCCCGGCCCTGGCCGAGCACCAGCGGCGAGCCGAGCTTGGCGGCGATCAGCTTGTCCGGTTCCTGCTCGCAGAGAATCGCCACGGCGTAGGCCCCGCGCACCTCGGCGAGCGCCTCGCGCACCGCCTTTTCGAAATCTCGCGTGGTCCGGAAACGCTCTTCGATCAGGTGGGCGATGATCTCGGTATCGGTCTCGGAGAGAAAGGTGTGTCCCTTACCGCGCAACGTCTCGCGCAGCTCGACGTAGTTTTCGATGATGCCGTTGTGAACCACCACGATGCCGCCGGCATTGTGGGGATGGGCATTGGCTTCCGAGGGACGCCCGTGGGTGGCCCAGCGGGTGTGACCGATGCCGAGGGTGCCGGGGAGCGGCGTTTCGCGCAGGCGCTCTTCGAGGTTGACCAGCTTCCCCTCGGCGCGGCGCATGGCGATCTTCCCCTCGTAGCAGGCGGCAATCCCCGCCGAGTCGTAGCCGCGGTACTCGAGACGCCGCAGGCCTTCGAGCACGATCGGTGTCGCCTGCTGGTCGCCAATGTATCCAACAATTCCACACATGTTTTCTGTTCCTCGACCGCAAACGCGCGGGTTATTTTTGCTTCTTGCTCTTCTTGTGCTTCAGCGACCAGCCGGGGATGACCTTCTGTTCGCAGCGCGACAGCGCCAGAGCGTCGGCAGGGACGTCCTTAGTGATCGTCGAGCCGGCGGCGAGCAGGGCATTGCGCCCGATGCGCACCGGCGCGACCAGCTGCACATCGCTGCCGACGAAGACGTTGTCCTCGACCACCGTAAGGTGCTTGTCGCGGCCGTCGTAGTTGCAGGTGATGGTGCCGCAGCCGAAGTTAACGTCCCGGCCCACCTCGGCGTCGCCGAGGTAGGTGAGGTGGCTGGCCTGGGAGCCGATGTCGAGACGCGCCTTCTTGGTCTCGACGAAGTTGCCGATCTTGTTGTCGCCGACCAGAACCGTCCCCGGGCGCAGATGCGCCATCGGCCCGATGGCGCAGCCGGGACCGACCTCGGCCCCTTCGAGAACCGACCCGGCCTTGAGATGGACCCCGGCGGCGATTTGGGAATCTCTCACGATCACCCCCGGTTCGACGACGCAGCCCGCCCCGAGCGCCGTCTCGCCCAGCAAGTGGGCGCCGGGAAACACCAGGGTGTCGGCGCCGATGGTGACGCCGGCGTCGATGTAGGTGCTGCGAGGGTCGGGGAGAGTCACCCCGGCGAGCATGTGCGCCTGGTTGATCCTCCGGCGCAGCACTGCGGCAGCTTCGGCGAGCTGGCTGCGGTCGTTGACCCCGAGGGTCTCGACCACATCATCGACGACCAGGGCCCGCACCCGGTGCCCATTCCGACGAGCCGCGGCAACGACATCGGTCAGATAATATTCCCCCTGGGCGTTATCGCAGCCGACATCCTGCAGCGCTTCGAACACGTAGGGGGCCGAGAACACGTAGAGCCCGGTGTTGATCTCGCGGATCGCCTTCTGTTCGGGGTTAGCATCCTTCTCCTCGACGATCGCGGCGAGATCGTCACCGTCGCGCACGATCCGTCCGTAACCGCTGGCATCGTCAAGTTCGGCGGTCAGAACCGTGACCGCGGCACCCTCGGTGCGATGATAGGTGAGCAGACGCTCAAGCGTCGCGGCTCGAATCAGTGGCACGTCACCGCACAGCAGCAGCAGGTCACCGTCGAACCCCTGCAACGCCTCGGCAGCACAGAGCAGAGCGTGACCGGTACCGAGCTGCTCGTGCTGGGTGACGAAGCGGATCCCTTCATCGGCCAGGGCCGCGGCGACCTCGTCCCCCTGGTGCCCGACCACGAGGACCAGCGGCTCGGCCCCAACGACGCGGGCGGCAGCGACAGGATAGTGGGCCATCGGAAACCCGGCCAGTTCGTGCAGCACCTTGGCGCGCTCGGACTTCATCCGGGTCCCCTTGCCGGCGGCAAGTATGACGGCGGCAAGCCGCTCGATGCTCATAGAGACACCTCCCTAGGATAGAACCGCTCAATTATGGGGAAAGGGGCGTCTGCCGTCAAGCTCAGGGCGCACCGCGGCAAACCCCTTGGCAGCCCCGGTTTCTTCGCGTAAGATGTGGAGTCATGCATCGACAAGGAGTCACCCATGCTCAAACGTGAACAGCTCGACCAGCGACTCGTCAAAATAGACCAGGATCTCAAGGCTTTGATCATCGCCTACGAGAAGTTTTTCGCCGGGATCGAGAAACGTGAGCCTTACAAGGAGCGGGAAGCCCTGGCCAAACTGACCCGTTCGCTGGTCGGCGTACACATCACCCAGGCAGACATCAAGTTCCGCCTGCAGAATCTGAACGCCAAGTTCAACACCTACAGTCAGCAGTGGGACCGGCAGTTGCGGCTGCTCGAGGAAGGAAAGCTGCATCGCCAGGTCCGCCCAGGCTCCGGCACCCAAAGTTCGACGGCCAAGCGCCCAGCGGGTAGAGAATTCGACGACGTGTACAAAGCCTATGCCCAGGCCTCGGGACGATCCCCCGATCGCGAAAAGTTCAACGCCATGCTCCAGAGCCAGAAGGAGCAACTGCGCGCCAAATACGGCGATCGGAAACTCGAGTTTTCCGTCACCACCGAAAACGGCAAGCCGAAAATCAAGGTACGCACCGGAAAGTGACCTGAGCATGCCCGCACGCCGCGGAAAAACCGCCCTGATCCTGGCCGGCGGAGGCACCATGGGGGCCGCCTACGAAATCGGCGTGCTCTCGGCCCTGGAGAGGGCCCTGAGACCCGACTTCTCCACGACCCGCTTCGACATCTACATCGGTATCAGCGCGGGCGCCATCATCGCGACCCTGGCGGCCAATCAGCTCAGCCCGCACCTGCTCTTCAGGGCCATCGCCACCAACGAGCAACGGGTCTTCAACTGGCGCCGGCGCGACATCTACCGCCTCGACCTCCACCAGATCCTCACCTGCAGCGCACGGGCTCTCGGCAACATGTTCCGCATCCTGCGCCACTACCGTGACCGCGGCTGGCGCATCGGGATCTCCGACCTGTTCTACATCATCCAGGAGCAGTACCCTTCCGGGATATTCTCCCTGGAACCGATGCAGCGCTATCTCTGCGAGGCCTTCAAGACCGAGCGGATGCTCGACGACTTCAACCTGATCCAGCCCGAACTCTACATCCCGGCCTACGATCTCGACCTTGGCGAGCGAGTCATCTTCGGCAGCGAGGGCCAGCGCCACATGCACATTTGCCAGGCGATCACCGCCTCCTGCGCCATTCCCCACTTCTTCAGCCCCTACGCCATCGACGGCCGGCATTACGTTGACGGCTCCACGGGACGAGGGGTCCACCTCGATATCGCCATCGACCGGGGTGCGGAGCTGATCATCCTGGTCAACCCCCGGGTGCCGCTGCGCAACGATCCCGAATACTTCTGCCTCCCCTCTCTCTCCTACGGCCAGTGCGCCAGCGTGGCGGACCTCGGGATCAGTATCACGCAGGAACAGGCCCGCCGCATCGAGTCGCGGGAGAAGATCGCCCTGACTATCGACCGTTTCCGGGCGTCGCACCCTGACGTCGACGTGGTGCTGATCGAACCGGAGCGGGACGAATCGGTCTACTTCTTCCAGAACCCCATGAGCATGCGGGCCCGCAACCAGATCATGGCCTTCGGCTACCAGTTGACTCTTTCCCAGCTTCGCAGCCGCTTCGATGAGTTGGGCCCGATCTTTGCCCGCCACGCCATCCGGCTTAACCGCGACCGCCTCGAGGCGCCTCCTCCCGCCGAGATCCTCACCTGAGCCCAGGAGCCGGCATGGTCATTACGTTCGCCTCCCTGCATGCACAGCGCTCGGCCCAGGCCGTCCCCCTCGCTGCGGGGTGCCTCGCCGCGGCCCTCCCGGCGTCACTGGGCCAAACGAGTCGGCTCGTCGACCTGTTCCCCGATGAATCCCCCACCCGTTGGCGGGACAAGATCCTCTTTACCCGGCCCGACCTGGTGGCTCTCTCCCTCTACAGCTGGAATCGTCACGAGCTGCTCGCCCTGGCTCGCGAGCTGCGTCGCCACCAGCCGCAGCTCCTGCTGGTCGCCGGCGGCCCCGAAGCATCGGGTTCGCCGCTCAAAACCCTGCGGGAAGGTGCGCTTGACGGGGTGATTCTCGGCGAAGGGGAGGAGACTTTCGCACACTTGGCCGCCGAGCTGACCGCGGGGGACGTTCCCGCCCCCCGGGCGGGGCTGCTCTGGCGGGGCAATGGATCCGAGGTCGGCAGCTTCCCTCCCCCCCCCGACCTGGATAGGCTCCCTTCCCCGTGGCTGAGCGGCGCACTCGAACCGCAACCCGGTGACGGGGTGCTCTGGGAGGTTTCCCGGGGCTGCATCTATGCCTGCGCCTACTGTTTCGACGCCCGCGGCAGCCACGGGGTACGCCATGTGCCCCACGACCGCCTGACTGCCGAACTCCAGCTGTTTGCCGAGCGCTGTGTTTCCGAGGTCTGGGTGCTCGACTCGACCTTCAACTCGCCCCCACAGAGGGGGAAAGAGCTGCTGCGCCTGATGGGCGCACATGCCCCGGAAGTGCACTTTCACCTCGAGGCCCGCGCCGAATTGCTCGATGCAGAATATGCCGAACTTCTCGCGCACTTACCCTGCTCGGTCCAGCTCGGGCTGCAGACCACCACCCCGCAAGCCCTGAGGCATCTCCACCGCGGTTTCGAGCCCGAGGTGTTCGAACACGCCTGCGAGCTCCTCAATCAGGCCGGGGTGACCTTCGGAATTGACCTGATCTATGCTCTGCCGGGTGACAACCACGCCGGCTTTGTCGCCACGCTCGATTTCGCCCTGCGGCAACGTCCCAACCACCTCGACATCTTCCCTCTCACCCTGCTTCCCGGCACTGAGCTGCACCGCAAACGGGAGGACCTCGGGATCCATGCGGACGACGAGCCCCCCTATCTGGTCACGGCCCTCCCCGGGTACCCGGAACAGGACGTGGCACGGAGCAGGTCCCTGGCCCGAACCTGTGACCTTTTCTACAACCGTGGCCGGGCCGTCGGCTTCTTCGCCCCCCTGGCTGAAGCCAGTTCCCTCCCGGGGAGCACGCTGCTGGAAACCTTTCATAACTGGCTGCAGGAGAACATCCCCGATCTGGAAATGCGGCTGGAGCGGCGTCGGGAATGGCCCCTCGATGAGCTGCTCGATCTCCAGTTGCGATTTGCCGACACGCTGCTCGAGCAACATGGCCAGGGGCACCTCATCCTCGGGATGCGCGACCTGATCCTCTTCCATTATCATTTTGCCGAAACCCTGCTGGGCGCCGAGACCCCGCCTGCCTGGGGGGCTCCTCCTGAGGATCTCACCGATGCGCCGCTGCGTCTCGCCCCGGGGGTGCGCCTGGTCGATTTCCACTACGAGATCACCGACCTGCTTAACATGGAAGCCGGCGGCCTCGACCTCGAGGCTTTTGCCGACCTGTTCCGGCCGGTCGGTTCGACGGCCCTGTTTCTGCGCCGTGGTCACGACGTGGCCTGTGAGTCTCTCGGGGCCCCGTTTGCCCAGCTGCTTGGAAATTTCCGAGAGCCCCGGACCCTGAATGCGCTGTCAGACTGTGAAGCCAGTCCAGAGGAACAGGAAGAGATGCTTGCGGTGGCGTGGGAGGAGGGATTGCTCGAACGGGTTACTGCTGGAGCAGCAGGTCCATGAAACCACGGTAGGTCTCGCGCTTGCGCTCGGAGACCTCGTAGAGGGATGCCGAAAACAGGGCGGTTGCGGCATGCTCGGCCAACATCGAGAAGAGCTGGTAGTCGATCGGCTCGAACTTCTCCTTCTGGATGAACAGGCGGTAGACGGCCAGGACACCTGTGGTGTTGCCGTGGATGTTAAGCGGGATCGCCGCCAGGGGCTGGAGCGGATCGTCGCACCCCTCGATCACCGAGCCCTCGGTAAAATAGCTCTCGCCGTTTGCCGCGACCTGCCCGACCAGCCCCTCACCCTTGCGGATCGTCGGAAACTCCGAGTCTTCGAACCCTTCTCCGGACTCGTACTCGAAGACTTCGGTCCCCTCCTTCTGCAGGAGAATGGCAAACTTTTCGGCGCCGATGAAGTTGATGATGATCTCCTTGATGATCTCGGAGACCTTTGAACGTTTCAGTACGGAATGAAGGCGCGAGGAGGCGATATAGAGGTTGGCGAGGTTGTTGTTGACGTCTTCGACGTGCACCAGCTGTTCTGCGAATTCGCGGTTTTCCTTTTCAAGCTCGACAACCCGCCGGTTCATGCGCTGTAGTTCTTCTTCCGCCGTCGTCTGATAGCGCCTCAGTTGCACGACTTCGTCGCGCAGGGTGTCGAGCGGCAGATCGTTCGGAATTTCGACGGCCGGCGTTTCTGCGGCCGGTGCCACCGGCTGGCTCTGCACGTACTCGCGAATGCAGGCAGGCGGGCGGACAAAATAGACTCCGAGTCCGGCAGGTTCGCCCATCTCGATCCGGCGCACCCGTGCAGCGATTTCAATCTCGCCACAGGCTGGCAGGTGCATGCGCAACAACAGGGTGGTCCCGATCGGCGTCAGGTTTTCGGTCTGGAGAAAGGCTCCGTTTGAGGAGAGATCGAGGACTGTCGCCTGTTCCTGCTGACCGTTGACCGTAATCTCAACCGGGAACAGGACCGGCAGCCGCGGCTCGGTGCGGTATTTGACCTCCCCGAGCAGGCGGTTGATCTTCTCCAGCAGCTCCTTGCGACTGACCGGCTTGGTAACGTAGTCATCACATCCGGCCTCGAGACAGCGACGGATCTCCTCTTCCTTGCCGGCAGAGGTGACCATGATCACCGGTAGGTTTTGCCACTCCGGATGATTTCTGACCTTCTGGCAGACCTCGGCACCGCTCATCTCGGGCATGAACAGATCGAGCAGCAGGATGTCGGGCTTTTCCCGCTGCAGCGCCTCGAGCGCCATGGGCCCCGACGTCGCCGTCAGCGTTTCGTGCCCGGTCCCCTCGAAGTAAGACTGCTCCAGCTCGAGAAAGAGCTCAACATCATCGACGAGCAGCACCTTGGCCATCCCTGACTCCCTCCGGCAAATTCGTGCTAGAAATACCTCACGCTCGGAAAAAAGTAAAGCCGAGGGGCCCGTCGACTCTGCATTAAGTCGATTAAATCGCAAAAAAAATCGGGCCCTTACGGGCCCGATGCTGAGTAGTTCGATGATGAGTTCAGGCGACTTCGAGCCGCTTGTAGTAGCGCGTCCTGGTGCGCAGCAGGTTCTCGATCTCGTCGACCTCGGGAACCCGCCCGGCCACTCGCACATCGTCGTCGATCAGCAGCGCCGGTGAAACATAGATCCGGTGGTCGATCATCTTGCGCCGGTCTCGGTAAAGATGCACTTCGGCTTCGAGATTGAGATTGCCAAGGGCTTCGCGCACGTTGTGCAGGACGAGGTGGGCGCGCCGCCCGGCTTCAGGTTTACTGATGATGTCGATTCTCATGACGACCTCCCGTGGTGAGAGGATAGCTAACCTTAATGGTAATCTATTCTAGCCGCAAACGTCTGCCACTGCAAGAAAAAACCACTTCTTTCAGGCGGGGAGGAGGGTCAGGGCTCGCGCCACGCGCGCCAGCAGCCTCTGGGGGTGAACCGGGACGGAGAGATAGTCGCTGAAACCGGCCTCGAGACAGCGGACCTCCTCCTGAATCGTTGCGGATGCCGACAGGGCAATCGCAGGGAGGGCTTTCTGGGAGAGTTGCTTGCGGATCATATCCATCAGATTCAGCCCGTCGCTCCTGGGCAGCAGGGTCGCTGTCAGGAGCGCGCACGGCTTGAGATGCTTGCAGATCTGCAGGGCCTCATCGCCGTCACGGGCCTCGGCAACTTCGTAACTTCGGCACAGCACCTCGGAAAGGTCGCGCCGTAACGGATCGAGCGGTTCGACCAGCAGGATGCGCGGGCGCTCCTGGGCACCCTGGGTAACGCCTTCGGTCTTCTGCTCGTAGTGACGTTCGATTGCGGCATGGACTTCGCTCGGGGTCGTAACGCACGGCGTGATGCGCAAGCCCGCCTGGAAAGATACGGCGTCGAGCGCCTCGATATCGAGCGGATTGACCATGGCCAGGAACAGCTCCCGACCCTTGAGTCGGACCGGGAACACCTGGTGTTTGACCGCCATGGATACCGGAACCAGGGCGAGGAGGTCCCGGGAAAAGTGTCGCTCGCCGAGGTTGCGCACCGTGCGGAACCCGAACTGTCGGGCCAAAACGGCAGCGATCTCCCGTTCGGAAATCACCCGCATTTCTTCGAGGATCTTGCCGATCCGTCCCTTGGTGTTGCGCTGGATGGCAAGCGCCTGATCGAGCTTGTCTCGGTCGAGCACCCCGGCCTCGATCAGGATTTCTCCGAATTTTTTGCGAACAGTCATGCGTGTCCCCATCCCGACATTTCATTAGCAAGTCGAAATGTAGCATCTATCGCTCAAGAATTCAATCGTTCCCCACCCTGCTCTGCCGGTGGCTTCTGCACGTCCAGTCCCAGCTGATTGTCTTTGACAACCAGCGTGACCCGGCTCCCCTCGGGCACCTCTCCTGCGATCAGCGCACGGGCCAGACGAGTCTCGAGCTGGTGCTGCAGGTAGCGTTTGAGTGGACGGGCCCCGTAGACCGGGTCGTAGGCACTTCGCGCGATCAACGCCGCCGCGGCTTCGCTCATTACGAGCTCAATGTGACGATCCGCCAGACGCCGACGGATGTCGGCGACCTGCAGGTTCACGATGCTGAGCAGCTCCTCCTCGCGCAAAGGTTTAAAGAGCACGATATCGTCGATCCGGTTGAGAAATTCGGGGCGAAAGGCACCCCGCAGCTCGGCCATGACCTGCGCGCGTACCGAGGGCTCGATCTCGCCTTGCGCGCTCACCCCCTCGAGAAGGTGGGGTGAGCCGATATTCGAGGTCAGGATCAGCACGGTGTTCTTGAAATCGACGGTACGCCCCTGGGCATCGGTGACCCGTCCGTCGTCGAGGATCTGCAGCAACACGTTGAACACCTCGGGATGGGCCTTCTCGATCTCGTCGAACAGCACCACGGAGTACGGATGTCGGCGCACCGCCTCGGTCAGCTGCCCCCCCTCTTCGTAGCCGACGTATCCGGGGGGGGCGCCGATCAGCCGGCTGACGGCGAACTTTTCCATGTACTCGGACATGTCGATGCGCACCAGGTTCTCTTCCGAGTCGAACAGTGCCTCGGCCAGAGCCCGGGCCAGCTCGGTCTTGCCGACCCCGGTCGGACCAAGGAAGATGAACGAGCCGATCGGGCGGCGCGGGTCCTTGATTCCAGCCCGCGCCCGCAGCACCGCATCGGCCACCAGTTGCACGGCCTCGTCCTGGCCTACCACCCGCTGGTGGAGCAGCTGGTCAAGCTTGAGGAGCTTCTCCCTTTCCCCCTCGACCAGGCGGCTGACCGGGATCCCCGTCCAGCGGGCGACGATCGAGGCGATCTCCTCCTCGGTCACCTCCTCGCGCAACAGCCGCACGGTCGTCTCTCTGGCCTGCTGGGACTGCTCCTCGTCGGCCAGATTCTTTTCGAGCTGCGGCAGCTCGCCGTGTTTGAGCTCCGCCGCCCGGTTGAGGTCGTAGTTGCGCTCCGCCTCGGCAATTTCGCGGCGGACCTGCTCGATCCGCTCGCGCAGTTCCTGAACCTTGTGAATCGCCTCTTTCTCATTCTCCCACTGAGCACGCAACGAATCGGCCAGGCTGCGCTGTTCGGCGAGCTCCTTGCGCAGCTGCCCGAGCCGTTCCTGACTGGCACGGTCCTTCTCATGCTTGAGCGCCGCCTCCTCGATTTCGAGCTGCATGACCCGGCGCGTCGCCGCATCGAGGTCGGCGGGGAGCGAGTCGATCTCGGTGCGGATCATGGCGCAGGCCTCATCGACCAGGTCGATCGCCTTGTCGGGAAGGAATCGGTCAGAGATGTAACGGTGCGAGAGGGTCGCGGCGCCGACCAGGGCGTTGTCTTGGATACGCACCCCGTGGTGGATCTCGAAGCGTTCCTTGAGGCCGCGCAGAATGCTGATGGTGTCCTCGACGCTCGGCTGCTCGACCAGCACCGGCTGGAAGCGTCGCTCGAGGGCCGCGTCCTTCTCGATGTACTTGCGGTATTCGTCGAGGGTGGTGGCACCGATGCAATGGAGTTCGCCGCGTGCGAGCATCGGCTTGAGCATGTTGCCGGCGTCCATCGCCCCTTCGGCTTTGCCGGCACCCACTATGGTATGGAGCTCGTCGATAAACAGCAGGATGCGTCCGGCACTGGCCTGGATCTCGTTCAGCACCGCCTTGAGGCGCTCCTCGAATTCACCACGATACTTGGCGCCGGCCACCAACGAGCCCATGTCGAGGGCGAACACCGATTTGTCCTTGAGCCCCTCGGGGACGTCGCCGCGGACAATCCGGTGCGCTAGTCCCTCGACGATCGCGGTCTTGCCGACTCCCGGCTCTCCGATCAGCACCGGGTTGTTCTTGGTCTTGCGCGACAGGATTCGGATAATCCGCCGAATCTCCTCATCCCGGCCGATCACCGGGTCGAGCTTCCCCTTCTTGACGTCCTCCACCAGGTCCCTGCCGTACTTGGCAAGGGCCTCATAACTCCCTTCAGGGTCGGGACTGGTGACCCGCTGGTGGCCCCGGATCTCGCTGAGGGCCTTCAGAAGCCGGTCGGATGTGATGCCGTTGCGCGCGAGCAGACGTCCTGCCGGGGACTGCTCCCCCTCCTGTACCAGCGCAAGCAGCAGATGCTCGACGCTGACGTAGTCGTCCCGCAGATGGTGCGCCTGCTGTTCGGCCTGCTGTAGCAGCCGCTGGAAGCGCTGGGTCACGTAGATCTTCCCCAGTTCCGTACCCGGGCCGGACACGCTCGGGCGCCGTGCAAGCTCGTGACGGAGCTCGCGTACCAGCACCTCAGCAGCGCTCCCCAGTTTGCCGCACAGGTTGGGGACCAGCCCCTGCTCCTGCTCGAGCAGGGCGAGCAGCAGGTGTTCGCCGTCGACCTCCTGGTGGCCGAAGCCGACGCTCAGCTGCTGGGCCTGTTCAATCGCCTGCTGGGATTTCAGGGTCAGTTTTTCCGGGTTCATGCTGTCCTCTTTTTTCTGCGGATTCTGCCGTTCACTAAAAGGGCCGGGGCTATCGCGGCCCCGGCCCCTGGGTGCGATCAGTGCACCGTCACATCGATCTTGCGTGGCTTGGCCGCCTCGCTCTTCGGCAGTGTCAGGATCAGGACCCCGTCCTTGAGGGAGGCGTCGACCTTGTCGAGGTCGAGATTGTCGGGCAACTGGAAGCGGCGCCTGTAGCCGGTATGCCCCGCATCACGGAACACCGCCTCGGAGACGGACGTGCTGATGCGTCCCTGAATGGTCAGAATACCCTCTTCGATCCCTATGTCCAGGCCTTCGCGGGTTACCCCGGGGAGGTCGGCACTCATTACCAGGCCGTTGTCGTCTTCATGAATATCGACTGCCGGGCTTAACCAGTGGCGCACCGCTTCATCGCGCGTAACGACGTTGCCCTCATTGTGGACTGCAAGATTTTTCGTGGTCATGGCTCTTCTCCTCTTGGTCATCTGCTTCAGGATGTGATCGCGATCCGCTTCGGCTTGGCCGATTCGGCTTTCGGCAACGAGATCTTCAGGACGCCGTGTGCATAATCGGCCGAGACCTTGTCGGCGTCGATATCTGCCGGCAGATCGAGGGTGCGCATGAAGCGTCCGCTGCTCCGTTCGCGGCGATGCCAGGTGGCCTGCTCGGGCCGCTCCAGAGTACGCTCGCCGGCAATGCTCAGGGTATTGCGCATCACCGAGATATCGAGCGCCTTGGGATCGATCCCTGGGAGCAGGGCCTCGACCAGCACCTTGTCCTCGGTCTCTTTCAGGGCCAGATGCGGCAAGCCGCCTCCCCAGAGAGAAGACTCAAGCTGCAGGGGGGTGTGATTCACGCGGAAGATATCGTCGACTTCGCGCCACAAGGCATCCATTTCTCTGAAAAGGTTCCATCCGTTCATCTCTTTCCTCCTCGCATGCGTTTTTCGACCTCATCGGGTCATTGCGTTTGACTGTGTAGATATCAAACCGTGTGCCAATTGCTGCCACATCTGAAAAAGAGCATGATTACAGAGAGTTGTGCATGAAATCGCTTGACGTGTCCTGCACGACACCACTACTTGCGACGTAGCATGCGACACATGCAGCGTCGCAAGTGCGACGCCGCCCAGGATGGCGGGGAATCTTACGACAACCATGTGCGGGGAGGGGATGACGACTATTCAGGATGGGGGGGGAGGGGGGGACGCGCAAACAGGAAAGGCGGCCGAATCACGGTCGCCTCGTTGCTTCGCTCAGTCCTCGAGTTCTTCGCGCCGAAGCCCGAGTTTCTTCAGGTAGCGATACAGGGTGGCGCGATGTACCCCGAGCAGCCGGGCAGCTGCGGCGAGATTTCCCTGGGCCGCCCTGTAGGCCCGGCGAATCTCCTCGGCGTCAAGTTCCACCGGACGGGTGGAGCGCCGTGCTGCGGGGGCGGCGCGCTCCGCCACCAGTTCGGCCTCGATCAACCCGCCGGGGCCTTCTCCTCCGTTCCATGGTGCGGGCACCGCGGTAGGCGCCCCGGTCCGAGCAGCGGCGACCGCCTGCTGCCGCTCGCCGACCCATTCGCGGAAAGCGCGCGCGCCGATGATCTCCCCCTGGTTCTCCACGAAAACCCGCTCGAGCACGTTGCGCAGCTCGCGCACGTTGCCGGGCCAGGCATAGGCTTGCAGCAGCGCCACCGCTTCGGGCGTCAGGCGCCGGACGTGCTGGCTGTAGTGGCGATTGAACTGGTCGAGGAAATGCTGCACCAGCGCCGGGATATCCTCGCGGCGCTCGCGCAGGGGCGGCAGGCCGATATGCAACACCGCAAGCCGGTGAAAAAGATCGGCGCGAAAGCGCCCCGCCACGATATCCTGCTCGAGGTTGCGATGGGTGGCACATACCACCCGCACATCGACCTGCAGTTCGCGCTCGGCGCCAACCCGCTCGAGCCGGCCGGTTTCAAGCACCCGCAGAAGCTTGGCCTGCAGGGAGAGCGGCATGTCGCCGACCTCGTCGAGAAAAAGGGTGCCGCCATCGGCCCTTTCGAAGCGACCGCGATGGGTGCGCAGGGCACCGGTAAACGATCCCCTCTCATGCCCGAACAGCTCCGACTCGAGCAGCTGCTCGCTGATCGCCGCGCAGTTGATCGACACGTAAGGACCATTGGCGCGCGGACTGCGCTCATGCAGCGCGGCGGCGACCAGCTCCTTGCCGGTTCCGGTCTCTCCGGAGATCACCACCGAGGCGTCACTGCGCGCATAGCGATCGACCTTGCGAAAGACCTCCCGCATCGCCGGCCCCCTGCCGACCAGCCCGGGGACAGGGGACTCTCGCCACAGATCCCCCTCTTCAGCGTCCCGGAAATAATAGGCGACCAGCTCCCGGCCCAGGTCGGGGCTGTAACCCCAGGGGTGCAACTCTACGACCATCAGCCGGTCTCTTTCCGGCGCCGCACGCATCAGCACCCCGGAAAGCGGCAGGTGGTTCTTGACGACCTCGTCACCCAGCTCCGCCAGCGCGGGGACCGCATCGGGGAACACCCCCGAGAGGGTGCGACCACGCACGTCACCTGAGGGGAGCATGCCGGATTCGACCAACCGCTGCGATGCCTCGCGGATCAGCCATTCACCGCTTTCCAGACGAACAGCTAGCAGGTCTGGGATGCGCGCCGGAAGGCTTGCCGATGTCGAGTCCGAACGATTCAAGAAACTCCTCCGCGTTTCGCCACAATGTAACCCCTGGGGTACCCGCGCGCAAGGGTCGCGCACATCGTTTGACATCATCGCATCCTCGACCATAATAGAGGCATGGCTATTTAATTAATCCAGCAAGGAGTTGACCTATGCCACAGGAGTTTGATCTGCAGAGTGCCCTCAAGCGTGCGGCGCAGACCGAGAAGAACGTCATGGACTTCTATCTCCGGGCTGCCTCCATCGTCAAGAACCCCAAAGCCAAAAAGGTCTTCGAGCTGCTGGCCAGCGAGGAGAAGGAGCACGTCGGGCACGTCTTCCCCCTCTACAAGGGGGATGATCTCGGCACGCTCGAGGAGTTCATCAGCCGGCCGCCCCACCCGGACACCGTGATGCTCAAAGAGCTCGAAAAGGCCCTCAAAGAGGACCTCCACGAGAGCAAGGCGATGGAACTGGCCCTCAAGGAAGAGGAAGACCTGGCCAAAAACCTGCGCATGACCGCTTCCAAGATCGTCGACCCGGCCGTCAAACAGGTCTTCGAGCGGCTCGCCAAGGAGACCGAGAACCATTTCGCCATTATCGAGTCGGAATACGCCCACATCATGGGGATGGTGCATGAAACAGACATTGACACCTATGTCCGCGAGTAGACCGATGCGCTTTCCGCAACGAATCGTGCGCGCCCTGTTGGGCGCGCTGCTTTTTGCCGTCCCCGCCGCCGCCTTCGATACCGATCAGACCGAGTTGCAGCGTGTCCTCGAGGCCCGCTGCACTCAGTGCCACACTCTGGAGCGGGTCGGCATCGCGCTCGATCAGGGACGCGACATGGACCAGATTGTCGAAGCCATGATCGCCCGCGGCGCGATCCTTCCGGAACGGGACAAGCAGATCCTCGGCACCTTCTGGGGTCCCTCCAGCCGAGTCGAGAGCACGCCGCCCGAGCCGCTTGCCCCGGCAATCACCTCCGCACAGGCAAAGGCCTTCGCGGAGGTGATCGAACGACGCTGCCTGCTCTGCCACAACCGGGAGCGCATCGACGAGGCGATCGCCCGCCGCCTCCCTTTTGAGCCGATCGACCAGATGATGCGTCGACGCGGCGCCGTCCTCACCCCCGAGGAACAAGAGACCCTGAAAATTTTCTGGGAATCTCCCCACCGCTGACGGATTCAGCCCATCCCTTCCAGACCGGCTCCGGCCGGTCTTTTTTATTTGTCCTTCGCCCCCGATTGGTCACATAATGACTTATTTCGTGAGCGAGGCAAAACATGCAGCCCATCAAGTACTGGCCGGCCCAGGAGCGCCCCCGCGAAAAGCTCCTACGTCACGGCCCTGAGAGACTCAGCGAAGCAGAGCTCCTGGCGCTGATCCTGCGAAGCGGTGATCACGCGAGCCGCCGCAGCGCTCTCGACCAGGGTCGCCATCTGCTCTCGCACTTCGAAAATCTCGCCAGCCTCGCCCGGGCCTGCACCTCCGAACTCTGCGCGTTTCCCGGGATCGGGCCAGCCAAGGCCGCTGAAATACAGGCTGTTTTTGAACTCGCCCGCAGGCTTGCAAGCGAGGAACTCCTCCCGGGGGCCACCCTTCAGTCAGCCGCCGATGTCTTCCGCCACCTCCACGCACGACTCTTGCCGCTAAAAAAAGAACGCTTCCTCGTCCTGATGCTCGACTGCAAGCACCGGATCGTCAAGGAGCTCGTCATTTCGGAGGGGTGTCTCACATCGAGCATCGTTCACCCCCGCGAAGTCTTCAACCCCGTGATCCGCGAGTCAGCCGCCGCGGTGATTCTGGTGCACAACCACCCCTCCGGCGACCCGACCCCCAGTCGCGAGGACCTGGGCCTGACAGCACGCCTGCGCGAGGCCGGCGAACTGGTCGGCGTCAGGGTCCTCGACCACGTGATCATCGGACACCACCGCTACACCAGCTGTGCCGAGCTCGGCCTGCTCAACGCACCCTGACCCCCTCTTCCCTTGAGTCCAGCGGCCATGCTATCGTGCAGCTGTCAACTTTCACCCGATCAGCCGCAACCCGCCCTTGGGATAACCTCGTGAATGTACAACGCCCCACACCTGAAACACCTGAGCTACTAGCCCCGGCCGGCAGCCTGGAAACCTTTTTTGCCGCCATGGATCACGGCGCCGACGCCGTCTACGTCGGCCTGCATGCGTTCTCCGCCAGGGCCAAGGCCAAAAACTTCAGCCTCCCCGAACTGGAGCGGATGCTCGCGTACGCGCACCACCATGGGCGCAGGGTCTTCGTCACTCTCAACACCCTGGTCAAGCAGCATGAACTGCCGCAGCTGTGCGAAACCCTCGCGGCCCTCGAAGCTCTGCGAGTCGATGCGGTCATCCTCCAGGACATGGCGGTCTGGCGCCTGGCCAAGAGCCATTTCCCCGACCTCGAACTGCACGCCTCCACCCAGCTGACGATTCACAACGTGGCCGGGGTCAGGCAACTGGAAGCCATGGGCTTTACCCGCGCGGTCCTGGCGCGTGAACTGACCCTCGAGGAAATTGCCGCTATCCGTGCGGCAACGACCATCGAACTTGAACACTTTGTCCACGGGGCCCTCTGTTTCTCCTTCTCCGGTCAGTGCAGCTTCTCGTCCTGGCTGGGTGGCAAGAGCGGCAACCGGGGACGCTGCGCGCAGCCCTGCCGGCGCCGCTATCGGTTTCGCGGCAAAGAAGGCTACTACTTTTCCCCGAACGATCTGAGTGCTATCGACCTCCTCCCCAGGCTCGCCCAGGCCGGAGTCTGCAGCCTGAAGATCGAGGGGCGCATGAAGAGCGCCGAGTATGTCGCAACCGTCGTCGAGGCCTACCGCAAGGTCCTCGATGCTCCGCCGGGTCGCCAGAAAGACGCGGCACAGCTGGCCAAGGAGCAGCTCAAGGGTTCGTTCGGACGATTGCCGACCAAGGGTTTTCTAAGCGGTCCATCCCCGACCGACATCGCCGTCCCCTCGATCAAAGGGGCGACAGGACGCCTGCTTGGCGAGATTACCTCGGTGCGCGGCACCACCATCTCACTGCGTTCACGCGACCGCCTGCATGTGGGAGACCGCCTGCGGATCCAGCCCCGCAGCGACAAAGCCGGAACCTCCTTTACCGTCAAGCAACTGACACTCGCCGGCAAGCCCTCCAAGATGGCACCGGCGGGCGCCAGCGTCGTGGTTTCGACCCCGTTCCGCGACGCGTTCCACAAGGGGGATGCCGTCTTCAAGGTCTCCTCCGAGCAGGCCTATACCCTCAGCGAGCAGGGCGCCCGAAAACGCCTTGCCCGCCTCCAGGGTTCTCCGCTTCCGCTCGACCTGCACGTCACCCTGCAGGGGGAAACCCTACAGCTTCAGGCCGACTGTGCCGGACAGCAGCATGCGTTTTCTTTTCCCGTCACCACCTACCCGGCCGAGCAAGCGCCGCTGGACGCGTCGGTTCTCCGCGACGTCTTCTCACGCAGCGGGGACGTCCCTCTGGTGCTCCGCACGCTCACCTGCGCCCCCCTTCCGGCCGTGGTCATCCCACCCAGCCGTCTCAAGCAGGTCCGGCGGGAACTTTTTTCTCAACTCGGGAAGGTGCTCGGTCAGTGGCGCGATCAGCAGCAGCACGAGCACCTGCAGAGCGCCCTCGAGAGTCTCGCTCCGTCGCCGGCGACACAGCAGCAC
>QKBP01000031.1 GCA_003246035.1 Desulfuromonadaceae bacterium
TCCTGTTCCTGTTCCTGTTCCTGCATCTGGTGCTGGTAGGCGCCGTCGTCGTTCCCGCCTCCGGGACCGCCCATGCCTCCCCCACCGCTGCCACCGCTGCCGCCGCGGGCCCAGGCGGGCACGGTGACGATCAAAGCCAGGATGATCAGGACACCCCAAATGCGTTTCGCGTTGTTCATTTGTGTTCTCCTTTCCACGTGGTGTGACGGTTGGACGAACAACCGCATCCCGACGTTGACAGCATCGAAACAAAAGGGGGGATGAAACTCCCCCCACTAAAGATAAAATATTACTAATCCGTTAAATATCAACAGGCTTGGAACGAAATATTTTAAAAACTTAACTCATGAAAAAATAAGGATTTTGTGGATGCTTCACCTGACAGCAGGTAAGCTTTTGACAAGTCTTGGATTTTCTTTCGGTTCTTCCCGCGGAGGTCGCGATGATCCTGCTCGCGCATGACGGGTCGGTGTACGGTGACTGGGTCGCGCGCTATGCGCTGCAGTTCGCCCGGCAGGAGAACGACCGTCGGCTGCTGGTGTTGCATGTCCCCGAGGGGAAGGTCAGCCTGGAGATCGTCACGAGCCGCTTTGAGCGGCTGGACGAGGAGTGCCGCGACCTCGGGATCAGGCTCCATACCGAGATTCTCACCTTCGGCCACTCAGCTTACCGGACCCTGCGCCAGGCCATCCCCCATGACCCCGACGCGCTGCTGATCTGCGGAACCCGCATCAAACCGAATCGAAGCGCCTTCCTGCGCGGCTCGGTGGCCGAAATGCTGCTGCGCATGCACCAGTGCCCCGTGCTCGCCCTGCGAGTGGTGCAACCGGGGCTGATCGGCCAACCGCACCAGCTGCTGCTGCCGCTGGCCGGACATCAGAGCGGATTTGCGCGCGTCCGCCCGGTACTGCAGCGCCTCGCCCCGCAGTTGAGTGAGGCCCACCTCTTCCGGGCGCTACCGGTCAACAGCCTGCTCCTCCCCCACCTGACAGCCAGCCGTGAACGGAAGCTGCTGGGAATTGGTCGCCGTCACCTTGAAGCCTTCCGCGAATCGATGTCCCACCACCTCATCTTACCGTCGCTGCACCTCGAGCAGCGGGTCGCAGTGACCGGTTCGTGGCCCGACGACGTGCTGCTGCAGGCCAACCGCCTCAAGGTCCAGATGATCCTGCTCGGAGTCAGCGAACGCAACCTGGCCCACCGCGTGCTGCACGGGGACGGCATCGAGCGCATCCTGCGACAGGCACCTTGCGACGTCGGCATCTACCGTGGACCATGAACAGCTCAGGACAGGTACATAACCTCGCGCCGGAAGAGGTCTTTCGCCTCCTCGGCAGCCGTCCGGAGGGGCTCTCCCCCGCAGAGGCCGTCGAACGGCTTCACGAGATCGGTCCGAACAGCGTAAAGATCAGCGATCCGTGGCGCCTGGCGCGGAGCCTGTTGCGTCAGTTCGGCAACTTCTTCACCCTCCTGCTCCTGGGAGCGGCGATCATCTGTTTCGTCGCCGAGAGGCTCCAGCCCGGCGAAAACATGGCCGTGCTCGGCTGGGCCCTGGGCGGCGTCGCCCTGCTCAACGCCTTGTTCAGCTTTATCCAGGAGTTCCGGGCGGAGCGCGCCATGCAGGCGCTGCAGGCGTTCCTCCCCCCTCGGGTCCGGCTGGTACGCGCCGGAACGGTCGAGACCCTGCTTGCCGAGGAGGTCGTCCCTGGAGACCTGCTGATGCTTCAGGAGGGGGACCGGGTCCCCGCGGACGCCCGGCTGGTCAAGGCGGCGGAAATTAAAGTCAACAACGCACCGCTGACCGGCGAGGCCGAGCCGGTTCCTCTGAGCGCCGAGCCTCAGGCGGGACGCCTGGTCGAGAGCCGCAACGTGGTATTCGCCGGGGCCCTGGTGCTGACCGGAAGCGCCGAGGCTGTGGTCTTCGCCACCGGGCTGCGCACCGAGTTCGGCAAGCTTGCCCACCTCTCCCAGGCGGTCCGCCGCCCCCCCTCCCCCCTCGAGCGCCAGACTGCACACATGGTGCGGGTTCTAACCATCGTCGCCCTCGGGCTGGGAATCTCGTTCTTCCTCTACGGCGTCTTCAGCGGTCGCCCCTTGTGGATCAACCTGGTGTTCATGATGGGGATCATCGTCGCCAACGTCCCCGAAGGGCTGCTCCCCACCTTCACCCTCGCTCTGGCGATGGGGAGTCTGCGCATGGCGCGCAAACAGGTCCTGGTCACCAGTCTCAACGCAATCGAAGCCCTCGGAGCCACCGAGGTGATCTGCACCGACAAGACCGGTACCCTGACCCGCAACCAGCTGGCCGTGACCCGGACCAGCGGTTATCAGGCCGTCGCAGGTCTGAATGCGGAGGCACACCGCATCCTGCTGCAACGGGCCCTGGGGGCCTGCGATGTTCACCCCGGCGATGAGGGTTTCAGCGGGGACCCTCTCGACGTGGCGATCGCCCTCCGGTACGCGGCCGACAGCGGGGATGTCGCCCGGGCCCTTCAGGGACAGCACCTCTTCTTCCCCTTCGAGGCCGAGCTGCGACGCAGCATCGGGGTGGTCGACATCGATGACAAGCCGTCTTGCGTGGTCAAGGGGGCCTGGGAAGCTCTTCGCCCTCTGCTCGCCGGACTGAGACAACCGGACGGCGCGCTGGTGCCGGCCACGGATGCAGAACTGGAGCGCGCCGAAGCGACCATGGAGAACCTTGCTCGTGACGGCTACCGGGTGGTGGCGGTTGCCGCACGGGCTCTGGCAGAACGCCCCGAGGGGGATCCCGACCCCCGCGAACTCGAGCAGTCGCTGGTCTTCGAAGGGTTCCTCGGAATCGAGGACCCGCTGCGTACCGAGGTCCCCCCGGCCCTGGATATCTGCCGGAACGCCGGGATCCGAGTCGTGATGATCACCGGAGACCATCCCCAAACCGCCCTGAGCATCGCACGACGCAGTGGCATTCTGGGAAACGCCTCCGGGGAGGAGGCGGTACTCACCGGCGCCGAACTCGAGCAGATGGGCGAAAGCGAGCTGGCCGAGGCGCTGGAGCGAGGGGTCTGCATCTTCGCCCGGACCACCCCGCCACAAAAGATGAAGATTGTCATGGCCCTCAAGCGGCTCGGACGGGTGGTGGCCATGACCGGGGACGGTGTCAACGACGCGCCGGCGCTCAAGGCCGCGGACATCGGCATCGCCATGGGGAAGAGCGGCACCGACGTGGCCCGCGCGGCCGCCCAGATCATCCTGCTCGACGACAACTTCGCCGCGATCGTCGCCGGGATCGAGGAGGGACGCACGGTCTTCGGCAATATCCGCAAGTTCACCAACTACGTCCTGGTCAGCAACGGCCCGGAGATCTTGCCTTACCTTCTCTACATCGTGCTGCCGGTCCCCCTGGCGTTGACCGTGATCCAGATTCTCTCCATCGACCTCGGGACCGACATTATCCCCTCGATGGCCCTCGGCCAGGAGCCACCGGAACAGGAGACCATGCAGCGCCCGCCACGGGGCGAAGGGTATCACCTGCTCAGCCCCGGGCTGGTGATCCACAGTTACCTGTTTCTCGGTCTGCTCGAGGCCGCCTGGTCGCTGGGGCTGTTCTTCTACGTCCTGCGCGCCGGCGGGTGGAGCTTCGGAGCGAGCCTGGCCGCCGACGACCCGCTGTACCGTTCCGCGACCGGGATCGCCCTGGCCACGATCCTGCTGATGCAGATCGGCAACCTGCTCGGCCGCCGCTACACCTTCCGCTCAGGCCTCGACCGAGGCGTCCTGCGCAACCGCCTGCTACTGGCCGGGATCGTCATCCAGGTGGTCTTCTCCTGGGCGCTGCTCTACACCGAGCCGCTGCAGCACATTCTCGGCACCGGGCCGGTTCCCTGGCACATCTACCTCGCGGCCTGGCTCGGCATCCCGCTGATCTTCGTCAGCGACTACCTGCGCAAAAGAATCTCTACCCACCTGCGGAAACGTCGTTCTGGAAACCAGGCGACATAGCGCCACGAAAAAGTCCATATACGACCAGCACTTGCCGACAAGCGCGGTCACGACAGCGTCTATAAATTTGACACCATGTCCAAAAATGTCCTATCGTTTTACAAAAAGCGACCCCAAGGAGAGTCATGAACCTCTCGGTCAAGGACGCCGCGCGCATGCTGAGCGTCTCGGAAAAGACCATCTATCGCTGGATCAAGCAGGAGCTGGTACCGGCCTACAGGGTCAACGGCCAGCATCGATTCAACCAGGCCGAGCTGCTCGAATGGGCGACGTCACGGCGGATGGGAATCGCCCCCGAAGCGTTCGATGAACCCGAGGCGGCAGCCAGTCCGCTCCCTGCCCTCTCGGAAGCGCTCTCGAATGGTGGGGTTATTTACCGGCTCGAGGGGAAAACCCGCGACGGCGTGCTCGCCAACCTGGTGCAGGCCCTCCGGTTACCCGAAGGGATTGACCGCGACTACCTGCTGCGCGTGCTCCTCGCCAGGGAAGAGCTCTCCTCGACCGGAGTCGGCGAGGGTGTTGCCCTCCCCCACCCCCGCAACCCGGGCCTGCTGCACACCACTCAGCCCACCGTAACGCTGGCCTTCCTCGAGCATCCGATCGACTATTCGGCCCTTGACGGCAAACCCGTGCATGCCCTGTTCTGCGTCATCAGTCCGACCCTGCGCGCCCACCTGCACCTGCTTTCGATGCTGGGATTCGCGCTCGGCGACCAGGCGTTCCGCCAAGCCATTCACGAAGAGCAGGGCCGGGAGACCATTTTCAATGCACTGAGGCACGTCAAGAAACGCATGGGGCTGATCACGGAGTCCTGACCCCTCGGGATCCACCCCTTCGACCTTGCAGGAGATCGCACCATGCAGACACATACCGGCACATCGCACAGTCTCCCGGCCAGCCATACTTCGGGCGCGGAAATCCTGCAGAACATCATCGTCGGGATTACGGTCAGCTTCATTGCCCTGAGCCTCGGGGCCGCACTCGGTATTCTCTCAGGGCGCGGGGCGTTTGCCGGCATGCTCTCGGCCGGCATCCTTGCCTTCGTGGTCTCCTGCCTGGGAGGAACCCGCGTCCAGTGTTCAGGCCCGACGGCACCGATGAGCGCCGTCAGCGCCGTGGTCGTGGCCTATGCCCTTGAACACACTTCCGGCAGCGCTCTCGGTCTCGCATCACACCAATTCATCAACCTGGTCATCATGCTGTGCGGCGCCCTGTTGCTGCTCATGGCGCTCCTGAAGCTGGGACGTTTCATCGCCCTGGTCCCCAACGTGGTCGTCTCGGGATTCATGAGCGGCATCGCCCTGCTGATCTGGGTCGACCAGGTTGACGCGCTGATGGGCTGGGCCGGCAAGACGGCTCTCGCCGGGCCGCTCTGGCAGAACATGGCCATTACCGTCGGCACCCTGCTGCTGATCTTCATGTTTGCGCCGCTGACCCGCCGGGTCGTGGGCCCCCTGACCCGCTTCCTCCCCTCGACCCTGATGGCGATCGTGATCATGACCGGGGTGTCCCACGCACTCCACTACCGGATCGAGTACGTGCAACTCGGCGGAGGCTTTACGTCGCTGAGCGAGTTCCCCGCACTGCTTGCCAGCCAGATACCGACGGTCTGGTCATCCGATCTGCTGCTGGCCGCTCTCCCCTTCGCCCTCCAGCTCGCCCTGCTCTGCTACCTCGACACCCTTCTCACCTCACTGGTGATTGACAAGATGAGCGGGGAACGCACCCGGCGCAACCAGGAGCTGATGGCCCAGGGGGTCGGCAACGGGCTGGTCGCCTTTTTCGGTGGGATCCCAGGAGCCCAGGCGACGATCCGTTCCGTACTGATGCTCAAGGAGCAGGCGACCCTGCGCCTCGCCGGGATCTTGGTCGGGGTCTTCGTACTGGTTGAGATGGTGCTGTTCCAGGAATGGATCAGCCTGATCCCGAAGGCGGTCTTCGTGGGAGTCCTCATCAAGGTGGGGTACGACGTGTTCGACTTCAAACCGCTACGGCTCTACTGCAAGCAGTGGTCGAAGCACCGCTCGGCCATGCTGAAGCAGTTCTTTTCACGTCACGACGATGAGGCCATCTTCGTGACCAACCGCGAACTCCTCATGATCCTCGGCACCACCGCCGTCACGGTCTGGCTCGACCTGAACATCGCCGTAGGCGGTTTTACGCTGCTGTTCTACCTGCACAACGCCCTGCTCAACCGTGTCAACCCCATGCGCGACTTGAAGCCGGAACTCGAAACCGACGCTTTCGCCAAGCAGAACTGAGCGGAGCCCCGCGCATTCCAGCCCTGCCACGTCAAAAGAAGGGGGAGCTATCCGGCTCCCCCCTGTCGCATCAAGAAACCCCTCACCGCCCCGGCTAGCTGATCCCGGCATACTCGAGAAATGTCAACGGCGGCGCGTACACCTGCTGTGCGCCGAGCAGGGCGTTGACCTCTGCGGGGCTGTAATATCGCGCCGCAAGGGCCTGGCCCTTCTCCATCCAGAAGCCGAACTGGGGGACAAAGGTATTGTGGCGGATGGTGTGGTCGATGGTCAGCCCTGCGAGCACGAAGATGTTGCGCCCGCTGCCGTCGAAACTGTCGGTGATGTAGGAGGCGATACGATGAAACTGCCGCCAGGTGTTGACGTCGCACAGACGCCGGTGCGGATAGGACGAGGTGACGATTTCAGGGAGGAACTCGAAGACCGAGGCCTCGAGCATGTTCTTGGGTTCGAGGCTGTTCGGGTCGATCTGCCTGTTGAAGCTGAACAGGTGGGGGCGAAGCAGCCCGGCGATCGGTTGGGGCGATGGTCCGAGCTCCGGAAGAAAGCGGTCCTGCAGTGCCACCAGCTCGGGGTGGAGACGGTAGAGCTTCCCCAGCGAGCCTTCCCCGAGAGCTTCCCCGTCGACCAGCCGCTCGAGGTGCAGCTGCAGGCGCACCGCCTCGCCGACCGGCTTGCGGAACAGGTACTTGTACGGCACCTCGATGCGAAGCTGCTTGCCGTCGCGTGACACCTTGATCAGCTGGCAGGCACGCCGGTAAACCTGCAGGTAGTCGTCGAGCATGCGCCGCAGCATGCCGCAGCAGGGGGCAACCTGCTCATGGACACGGTGAATGTAGCCGATACCGTCGCGCTGCTCGGCGCCGAGGTGGCTGCCGCCGACGATCACCAGGTCGCGACCGTGATGCGCGGCGGTGGCAAGCCGGGTCGGATCGATCAGGGAACCGACCCGGCCGAGGTTGAAGGAGGGACAGTTGTACACGTAGCCGAACAGCGCCTTCTTGATCGACTGGCTCTCGTCGGAACACTGCCAGATCGCCGGCAGGGTACCGCTGAAACCGGCCTCGTCCGTCAGGCTGCGCATCCGACCGTAGAGCTCCATCAGGTTCATCTCGGGAAGATCGAGCAGCTGCTCCGCGGGGGGCGAGATCGGCATGGTCTCCTCCTGCTGGTGACTCCGATGACATGGTCAACTCATGATGACCAGTTAACCACGACTCATCCCGCTTGGCCACGATTAGTTTCTACCAGATCTGGACCCCTAGCCGGCCTGCTGCTGCGTGCCGAGAGCGACCTCGGCCACGGTCTCGGGTGCAGGCGACGCGTTGCGGTAGCTGAATCGTTCGCCGCGGTAATTGCGCAGCTCGACCGCGTCGCCGAGGCGCTGCAGGTAGTCGGGGAGCAACGGGATCTTCCCCCCGCCGCCGGGGGCATCGATCACGTAGGCCGGCACGGCCAGGCCGCTGGTATGCCCGCGCAGCCCCTCCATCACAGAAAGACCCTCCTCGACCGTGGTGCGGAAGTGCTCGGTCCCCTGCACCAGGTCGGCCTGGTAGAGATAGTAGGGCTTGACGCGGATGGTCAGCAGCTTCTGCATCAGCCTCCGCATGGTCGCCGGGTCGTCGTTGACGCCGCGCAGCAGCACGGTCTGGTTCCCCATCGGGATCCCGGCGTCGACCAGCCGGGTGCAGGCCCGTGCGCTCGCCTCGTTGATCTCGTCGGGGTGATTGAAGTGGGTATTGAGATAGAGCGGGTGGTGGCGGCGCAGGATGCGGATCAGCGACGGGGTGATGCGCTGGGGCAGCACCACCGGTACGCGGCTGCCGATGCGGATGATCTCGACGTGCGGGATCCGGCGCAGCTCGGAGAGAATGCGCTCGAGCTTTTCGTCGCACAGCAGCAGAGGGTCGCCTCCGGAGAGGATCACGTCGCGGATCTCCTCGCGGGAACGGATATAGGCGAGCCCCGCTTCGATGGTCTCGGCGGTGATGCGCATCTGTTCCCCGCCGACCTTGCGCTTGCGGGTACAGAAGCGGCAGTACATGGCGCACTCGGAGCTGACCAGAAACAGGACCCGGTCGGGGTAGCGGTGCACCAGGTTGGGGACCGGGCTCTGGTTCTCCTCCTCGAGCGGATCTTCGACGCACAGGGCGTCGCCGAGCTCCTCTTCGGAGGGGACCGCCTGGCGCCAGATCGGGTCGCCAACCGAACGGATCAGCGACAGGTAGTGGGGGGTGATGCGCATCGGGTAGCGCTCCGCCACGCCCTCGAGGGGTACCGGGTCGACGCCGAAGCGCCGGGTCAGTTCACCCGGGCGGGTGAGGCAGGCCTGAAGATGTTTTTGCCAAGTTTCCATGTCAGTTCCCCTTCTTCGGAAAACGTTTGACGTAGGTAATGCGGTCGTCGCCGGGGCGGTAGAAGTCGCGGATACGTGCCTCTTCCACATACCCCCCCTGCTCGTAAAAACGTCGGGTGCGGGCGTAGTGCTCCTGCGACGAGGTCTCGAGGCAGATCAGCCGCGCCCCTTCGCCAGCCAGCACCCCCTCGACGTGTTCCATCAGGCGGCGCCCCACCCCCTGCCCGTGAAGCCGTGGATCGGTCGCGATCCAGTAGATGTCGAAGTTCCCTTCGGTCAGCGGCGTCGGCCCGAACAGCACGTAACCGGTCACTTCCCCCTCCTGCTCGGCCACCACGACCCGGTAGTCGGGGTGACGGGGGGTGTCGAGAACCTCCTGCAGCAGCTCCAGGGCGCAGGCGACCTCGTCGCCGGTGAAGGCGCCGGTCGCCTTGAGAATCCGCTCCAGTCCATCCAGGTCATCGGTTCGCAGTTCACGCACGGCTCGCCTCCTTACGTGCCAGGGCCATCCCGGCGATCATCTCGACCAGCGCCGCGTAGGGGTGGCCAGCGACTCCTGCGGCACGGGCCATCCCGGCATCGGGGGAAATATCGGGGTTGGCGTTGATCTCGAGGATATACGGGACGCCGTCCTTGAGGCGGATATCGACCCGTGCATAGTCGCGGCACTCGAGCAGCTTGAACGCCCTGAGCGCCACGTCGCGCACCAGCAGCTCCTCCTTCTTACCGAGGCGTGCCGGACAGATCGGCTCGGTGGCGGCATACTCTGGGCTCCCCTCGAACCACTTGCCGGCATAGCTGACGATCGGGCGCTCGAGCCCGATGGCGAAGCGGATCTCCTGAATCGGCAGGACCTCGACAGGGGTGTTGCCGAGCAGGGCAACATTGAACTCGCGCCCGTCGATATACTCCTCGACAAGCGCCCCCTGGCGGTAGGTTTCGTGGATATAGCGGATCCTCGCCAGCAACTCCTTCTCGCTGGCGACGATGCTGTCGCGGGTGATGCCGAGGGAGGCATCCTCGAAGCGCGGCTTGACGAACAGCGGGTAGTGGAGCGTGCGGGTACGGGGATAGCGCTCGCCGGGGCGGACCAGCACCCACGGCGGGGTCGGCAGGCCGTTGGCGGCAAGCAGCTGCTTGGTGCGGGCCTTGTCCTGGGTGATCCCGAGGGTCAGCGGCGGAGAACCGGTTGGGAAGAGCCCGAGCAGGTCGTAGAGAGCGGCGACGTGCATTTCGCGGCGGCTCTCCCCCCAGAAACCTTCGCAGAGGTTGTAGACCACCTCGGGGGCGAGTTCGCGCAGTTGCGCCCCGAAAGGAGCGATATCATCGCCGAGCGACACAAGGGTTGCCGCGTGACGCCGCTCCTTGAGAGCGTCGCACACGGCCTGGGCCTGGGTTTCGGCCCCCTCCTCGGAGAGACGGTCGTGCGCTTCGCCGCGCACGTTGCGGGGAGGGACCTGATTAAAGCATACGGCAACGCGCATCATCCCCCTCCTGCCACAGCTTCAGGCGGTCGCAGGCCGCCTCCACCACGCCGAGGATCAGCTCCTCGTAAGACAGGCCGGCCGCCCGCGCCGCCTTGGGGAAACAGCTGTTCTGTTCCGGGCGGGGGAGGATGCCGGGCAAGGGGTTGAGTTCGATGATGCTGGGAACGCCGCGAGCGTCGAGACGCACGTCGATGCGCGCCCAGTCGCGGCAGCCGAGCACGGTAAAGGCGCGCTTGCAGGTCTCCTCGATGGCTCGCTGCAGCATCGGCTCGAGGGGCGCCGGGCAGGAGAAGATCTGCAGCGGATCCTCCTCGCGGTCCCACAGCCACTTGGCCTCGTAGGAGTAGATCGGGTTGACCCCCGACGGAAGAGTGTCGAAGTTGATCTCGACGATCGGCAGCACCCGCAGGGAGTCGCCGTTGCCGAGCAACGCCACGGTAAACTCGCGACCGGGGAGGAATTCCTCGACCAGCGCCGGCTGGCGGTAGGTCGTCAGCACCCACTCGAGCTGGGCCAGCAGCTCGCGCCGATTCTGCACCAGCGCCTTGTCGGTGACCCCCTTGCTCGACCCCTCGAGGCTCGGCTTGACGATCAGCGGGTAGCGAAGCCCGCGGGGGATCCCCTCCAGGGAGCCGACGCTGAAGAAGCGCGGGGTGGGGATCCGGTGCCAGGCGAGGATCTCCTTGGTGCGTCGCTTGTCGAGACACAGGCCGAGAGTGACCGGATCGCTGCCGGTGTAGGGGACACCGAGCATCTCGAGCATCGCTGGAACCTGGGCTTCGCGGCTCGCGCCGTGCAGCCCCTCGGCGATATTGAACACCAGCTCGGGACGTTCGCGCCGGAAAGTCTCGAAGGCGTCGAGATCGGCGTTGACCAGCGTCACCCGGTGGCGACGGGACAGGGCCGACTCGACAGCGCCGATGGTGTGAATGTCATCCCATTCGGCGTAAAGATCTTCGACGGGAAGGTTGGGTGAATGACCCAGAGGGTCGGGATCCTCGTCCATACAGATGGACGGATCCCGCAGATTGAATGCGAGAGCGACGTGCATATGGAACCCCTTTTCGTTAGCCGATACTGCGTCCAGACAACTGCTTCACGAGAACGTGAGCCGCGGTGCCGGCCCTGGGGTCCGGGGAGCCTGGGAGGCGGCTAAAAAGGGGTCGCTTTTTGCGTCGTCGTCTTGCGCTGACCCCGGCCTGGCGGGCACCGTTAACGATGCATATACGCCTGTTTATTTTTACAGTCAATAGGATTTTTAAACCTGGGAATGTTTCGTAAATTGATGGCGCAAACGGATAAGAAAGGACGAGATCAGACCACTTCTGCACGCCGAAAGGACGGCTCCGTAAACGGTCGGAAAGCTATCCGTCCGAGAGCCGTGTGACCTCGGAAAATCTTAGGTAGCACGTCGTCGCATGATCAGTCGCCTCATACTGGCGACCACCCACGGATGCAAATTCCGCAGATTATCGTTTCGCGGGTATGGTTCGAACGTATCCGGGCAGTAGCCATTTTCCCTGCGGGCCGCTGCGAGTTTGGTCGGCAAACCGGAGCTTACGATCATCGCTTCCTCCATAGGTTTTACACTCAGGTCCGTCAGGCAACGCCCCACTCCCTACGACCGAAGCCTGCAACGCTCCATCGCGGCCTGGGCAGCCTTCAACCTGGCTACACTGTAGCAGGGAGATTCACACGGCCCTGAACAGATCCCGTACGACCTCTGGATGCGGGCACAGGCCGAGTCGCAATCAGGACTGAACGGGCAGAGCGTACAACAACCTGTCGACTTGTTACTCATCCCGGCCATAATCTCTCCGATTGTTCTGGGTGTCGGACCGTCCCATGGCAACGTTTGCCCGTGGCATTTCCTGGACGCTCCAGAACCAGCCGTGCAGGTGACACTTTAGGTCTTTAGGATGAACAGTTTACTCGAGGTACTGAACGCGACAATTGCCTCAAAGATGGAATCCTGAACAGACTAAAGTAGCCAGTCAAAAGTACCGAATTGTTTAAACCACAAAAACAGAAAAAGCCGGAATGCGGGTAGGAGTCCAGGGAAAACCGATGCGGGAAGATTCAAGCGTGCGTGCCCCGATCAGAAGATTCTGCGTCCTCCCAGCTGATACTGGAAAAAGGCGAAGATGCTCAGGGTCTCGTTGGGGTAGGCTCGCGGCAGGGGCCCGTAGGGGGCCGCCTTGATGACGGCCTCGACCGCCTCGCGGTCGAGGATGGGCCAGCCGCTGCTTTCGCGGACTTCGGGGCGCCGGGCCAGGGTACCGTCGTGGTTGACGGTGATCCGCAGCAGGCAGGTCCCCTGCTGGCCGCTCACCGCGGCCTCCTCGGGGTAGTTCCAGACCAGGTAGACGTTGTCGCGCAGGCGCTTGAAGAACGAGACCAGCAGGTCCTTCTCGGTATCGAGCCAGACCGTTTCCCCCTCCTCGACCTCCTCACGGTACTTGCTGCGCCAGGTGTCGGCGACCCTCGCCGCGGCGACCTGGGCGGCGGCGCGCAGCTGACTGGCATCGAGCCTCGGAAGCGGTTCGCTCGCCGTGCGGGGGGGCGGGATAGGTCGTCCGTCAAGGGTGCGCGGCACCTGCTGGTCGACGGGCTGCTCGCTGACCGGCTGCGGCGGCTGGCTGGGCGCAGGGCGGGAAGCCTGGGACGGGGGGGGGGCGGTGTCCTCGGGGGCATCCCCCCTGGGAGCGGTCTCGCGCGGGGCGACCCGGTCGCTCGGGCCGAGCCGCCTGGCCGGCTCGGTGCGCTGCTCGTCGGGGAGCTCGGGGAGATCGAGCTCCCGGGCACGGGGCATCTCGCGCATCTCGACGTAGACCGGCACCTCCTGGGTGGACGGGAAGAGCGCGACCCGCTGGGTGAGCAGCACTCCGAGCAGATGCAGCAGCAGGGAGAGCAGCAGGAACCAGGCGAGGCGGTTATCGTGGAGTCGTTGCGTATTCATGCAGTAAAAGGCCCGTCATCCTAAGCGCTTATTATACACGAGGGGAGGCGGATAAAAACACCGCAATCTGAACAGCTAAGGGTGCGCGGGAAACGGTTGACCCACCCGGTTTCATCCGGTATAAAGAGACTCTTTCGCAACAATAAAACACTGTATTACATATCGTAAACAAGGAGGAATCGATGAGTCTCGTCGCTCAGATCAAGGCCAAGGCCAAGCAGAACAAAAGCAGATGGTGGTTCTCCCCGAGGGGTATGACGACCGCATGGTCCAGGCCTCCGCGCAGATCATCGCCGAAGGGCTGGCCAACGTCACCCTGCTCGGCCAGCCCGACACCCTCAAGGCCAAGGCCGCCGAACTCGGCGTCTCCCTCGACGGCGTCACCCTGCTCGACCCCAAGAACGCCCCCCAACTTGACGCGTATGTCGCCGAACTGGTCAAGCTGCGTGAGAAGAAGGGGCTGACCGCCGAAGAGGCCCGCAAGCTCCTGACCGGCGACGACAACCTCTACTTCGGGTCCATGATGGTCCACAGGGGCGACGCCGGCGGCGCCGTGGCCGGGGCCTTCAACACCACCGGCGACGTGCTGCGCGCCGCCTTCCAGGTGATCGGCACCGCTCCCGGCATGAAGACCGTCTCCTCGGTCTTCCTGATGGTCACCAAGAACCCCGACTTCGGAGAGAACGGCGTGCTCTGCTTCGCCGACTGCGCCGTCAACCCCAACCCCGACGCCCAGGCGCTGGCCGAGATCGCCGTCTCGACCGCGCGCAGCTGCAAGAGCTTCCTCGGCGTCGACGCCCGCGTCGCGATGCTCTCCTTCTCGACCAAGGGGAGCGCCAGTCACGACGACGTCGACAAGGTCCTCAAGGCCCTCGAGATCGCCAAGTCGCTGGACCCGGCCCTGCAGATCGACGGCGAACTGCAGGCCGACGCCGCCCTGCTCCCCAAGGTCGGCGAGAAGAAGGCCCCCGGCTCGGCGGTCGCCGGCAAGGCCAACACCCTGATCTTCCCCGACCTCGACGCCGGCAACATCGGCTACAAGCTGGTCGAGCGCGTCGCCGGCGCCGAGGCGGTCGGCCCGATCATCCAGGGGCTCGCCAAGCCGGTCAACGACCTGTCGCGAGGCTGCTCGGTCGACGATATCGTCTCGGTCTCGGCGATCACCGCGGTGCAGGCTCAGGGCTGATTCTTCATCGTCAGCTACGCACGAGGCCGGTGGCTTGAGCCACCGGCCTTTTATTATCCCGCCTCCGGCTATTACTTCGGCGCTATAATGACAGCAGATTTTCCGGGGAGTGCCATGAACGACCTGACACCACAGACCCTTCTCGACTTCTGGTTCGGTCCCCATAGCGACGATGTCGCAGCAGCCGAGGCGCAAGCCCGATTATGGTGGGGGAAGGATACCGAGATTGACGCCTTTATCCGCGTCCGTTTCTCAGGTCTTGTCGAGGCGGCCGCCGCGGGTCGGCTCGGTTTCTGGGGGGAATCGCCGCACGGGGAACTGGCCCGCATCCTTCTCCTTGACCAGTTCCCGCGCAATATCTTCCGAGGCTCCGCGCGCAGCTTCGCCCACGATGCCCAGGCGCTCGCCTGGAGCCTCGACGGAATCAAGCGCCAAAGCGATCTGGTCCTGCGCCCCGTTGAACGGGTCTTCTTCTACCTCCCCCTCGAGCACGCGGAAAACCTGATGCAGCAGGAACGCTCCGTCGCGCTGTTCCGCAGCCTGGTCGAAGCGGTCACGGCGGCTGCGCGCCCGACCTTCGAGGGGTTTCTCGACTACGCGATCCGCCACCGCGATATTATCGCGCGCTTCGGGCGCTTCCCCCATCGCAACGTCATCCTCGGCCGTCCCTCGACTCCCGAGGAGACCGCCTTCCTGAGCGAGCCGGGCTCGTCCTTCTGACGCGCACAAAAAAAGCCGGCGGTCACCCGCCGGCTTTAAAACTCGAATACTCGATGGCTAGCGCCGTTGAAACTCGCGGCCGGCGAACGAGTAGGGATAGTTCATGTGATCGGTGTAGGTCTCCTCGAGGATCGCGACCACGTCCTCGGTGAACACCAGCTCCTCGTCGGTCGGGATGACGAAGACCTTGATCGGGGAGTCGACGGTGGTGATGACGCTCTCCTTCTTGCGGGTCATGGTGTTCTTGTTCTTATCCTTGTCAAGCTTGATCCCCATGTGCTCGAGCCCTTCGCAGGCCTTCTCGCGGATCAGCCAGCCCATCTCGCCGACACCGGCGGTGAAAACCACAGCGTCGAGGCGTCCCAGGGCGGCGCAGTAGGCACCGATGTACTTCTTGAGACGGTAGCCTTCGATCTCGAGCGCCAGCTGGCAGCGCTCGTCCCCCTCTTCAGCGCCTTCGATGACGTCGCGCCGGTCGGTGAACTGTCCGGTGATACCGAGCACCCCGGACTTCTTGTTGAGGATCGAGTCGATCTCCTTGGGGCCGAGCCCTTCCTGTTGCTGGATGAACATCGGGATCGCGGGATCGATATCACCACAGCGGGTCCCCATCACAGCTCCTTCCAGAGGGGTAAGTCCCATCGAGGTGTCGACCGACACCCCGCCCTTGATGGCGGTGTGGGAGACCCCGTTACCGATGTGCATGGTGATGATGTTGCAGTCCTTGGGGTCCTTGCCCAGCATCACCGCGGCCCGCTTGGAGACGTAGAGGTGGCTGGTGCCGTGAAAGCCATAGCGACGCACGCCGTGCTTCTCGTACCACTCGTAGGGGAGCGGGTACATGTAGGCATGCTCCGGCATGGTCTGGTGGAAAGCGGTGTCGAAGATCGCGATATGCGGCACGTCGGGGAGGACCGACTGGGCCGCTTCGATTCCGGAGATGTTGGGGGGGTTGTGCAACGGCGCGAGATGCTGGACTTCCTTGATCGCGTCGAGAACCGCATCGTCGATCATCACTGAGCGGGCAAACTTCTCTCCGCCGTGAACCACGCGGTGACCGACCGCGGATATCTGGCTCATATCGCCGACAACTCCGTGTACCTTGTCGATCAGGGTCTTGATGATCAGGTGAATGGCGACCTTGTGATCAGGGCATTCGTACTCTTCGCGATAGGTCTCGCGACCGGGAACCTCGTGGATGATGAACGAGTCGCCGATGGTGACACGCTCGACCATCCCCTTGGCGATCACTTGCTTCTTCTTCCAGTCGTAAAGCTGGTATTTGACCGATGAGCTGCCGCAGTTCAGGGCAAGAATATCCATTCACATACCTCCTCGAATTAGTCTCTTCAGTGCGCAATTATAGTCAGCAAAAAACTGTTTTACTTTAGCTAAATTTAGGCGGGATAAAAACCCACAACAATGCGTAAACGTTATTACAAAAGGGTTTTAGAGGGTAGCGTAAAGCGACACCCAATGCAAGAAGTTTGTTCCCTGGAGGCGTATACGACAGGGGTGGACAGGGAGAGGGAGGTTGGCTACAATAAGCGGGACGTAAACGTCACAACAACACTTCCGCAGAAGGAGGAATGAACATTGGCTCACACCATTACTGAAGAGTGTATCAATTGCGGCGCCTGCGAACCGGTCTGTCCGGTCGACGCCATCAGCGAACAGGGTGATGTACGGGTGATCGACCCCGCAACCTGCACCGACTGTGGTGCCTGCGTGGACACCTGCCCGGTCGACGCAATCAAGGCCCCCTGATCCAGCCCCTCAAACCCCAAAAAAGAAAGGGCGACCCGGCTTCGGGTCGCCCTTCTTGCTTGCTGTAGCCTGAACTCCGCCTACTGGGCCACCGGCTGGGAACCGACCACGTCGACGGCGTACTCGACAAGGTTCTCCGGGACGCTACGGAACACGATCACGAACGGTAACCCCTTGCCCGGCGGCACCTCGAAGTTGGAGAGCGCCTCGCCAAACTGGTTGGCCATGGCATCGGAGATCTTGGCAAAGGGCATCTCGGCAAGCTGCTCGTTGCTCAGCGGGTTGCCGCAGAACACCACCTGGCGCGCCAGGGACTGTCCGTTGCCGTCGTAAAGCTCCCCCTTTACCTGCAGCGACGAGCGCTTTTCGGTGAATCGGTTGAACGCCTGACCACGAACAACGAACAGGGTCCCGACCTCGCGATTCTCCACGAAGTCATGATCGAGCCCCTTGATCTCGATACGGCTGGTCTCGGGGAGGGTTCCCACCCCCTGGATCTGCTGGATCAGCTTGTCGACGAAGGGGAGTTGACCCTGCTGCCAGAGGAAGAAGCCGCCTGCACCCGCGAGGACCAGGAGCAGAACCAGCAGCAGCGGCAGGGTCGACGAAGACGATTTCTTCTGGCGCCTGACCGGGGGTTCCGGGACGGACGAGGCAAGATCCTCGTCACTGAAACCATAATCGTCCCCCTCGGTGAAACCTTGGGAAAAACCGCTGTCATCCACCCCGGTTCTGGCGCTGGAAAGTTCCGTAAACTTGAACTCGCCGCCTCCCGGGCTCGGTGCGGGAGGCGACTCGTGGATGGCCGAGTTGTCCTCGATACCGAAGTCGCTGTCGAACCCCCCTACCCCACCGGAGGCTACCTCGGACGAGGGCGCCGGCGAATCGCTCCAGTCTTCCTCGTCGAAGGAAAATTCGTCCTTGGTTCCGCCGCCGACCTCCTCGCCGGCCTCTCCCACTGCTTCCGGGGGGGCCTCGCCGGTGTCCTGACCCTCGTCCCAGGTGCTGTCATCGAAGGAGAACTCACTTGCCCCCCCCTCCGTTTCGGCAGCCTTGTCACCGCCCCCCTCATCATCCCAGCCCCCCTCGTCGAAGGCGAACTCGTTGGGAGACTGGCCGGCCTCGCTCTCGTCACCGTCATTGAAGTCGAAGCCGAAGTCGTCACTCTCACCGGCCGACTCACCCGCCTCGTCCCCCTCGGGGATACTGAACGCGTCGTCACTCGGCGCAGAGGCCTCGCTCTCATCCGCGAAGGCAGAATCGAAGTCGAGGTCGTCGCTCCCCCCTCCAGCGGCAGTCGATGGCTCCGGAACGGCGTCCGGCTCGGGAGCGGACGGGGCGGGGGGGTCTCCGGAGGGAGGGTAGACCGTGAACACCTCCTTGCAGTGCGAACACCTGACCTTGACCCCCTCGGGCTTGAGGCGATCGTCGGGCAGGCGGAAGCGGGTATCGCATTTTTCACACTGGATAACCATGAAAACCCCTCCGGGAACAGCTAGGCAGAAGTCTCTGCCACGTAGATTTCAGGCAGATTCCGATACTTCTCGTCGTAATCGAGGCCATAGCCGACGATAAAGCCGTCATCCATGACCAGACCGGCGTAGTCGGGCTCGATCTCGACCTCGCGACGCGCACGCTTGTCGATCAGCGTGCAGATCTTTAGGCTACGGGGCTCCTGCTGCATCAGACGGTGATAGAGAAACTCGAGGGTATGTCCGCTGTCGACGATATCCTCGACGATGATCACGTGCCGATCACGCAGGGAAAATTCGAGGTTGCGTCGGATTTCGACCACGCCGGAAGTGACGACATCCGACCCGTAGCTCGCCAGACGCACAAAATCGACCCGGGCATCCAGGTCGAGCTCGCGCATCAGGTCGGCGACAAACAGCAGAGACCCCTTGAGTACCGCGACCAGGATAAGCTCCTCGCCGGCATAGTCTCGACTGATCTCCTCACCGATGCGCTTGACTTCGCGGGCAATCTGCTCGCGCGGGAACAGTAGTTTCAATTCTAGATCAGCCATTTATACGCAGCACCAAGCCCCTTTCTTTTAAAAGGAAATTTTATAGCAACTTTGAGGACTTGTGTCAATCTTTCCCATATATCTCCGAACCACCGGGAGGACTCGCCCCCCGAAGCAAAAATATGCTAGACTGTTTCGCCAACCTCAAGACAACCCGGGAGTCTCTTTCCATGATCTTACGAACCCTGTTTCTGACCCTCCTCGTTCTGACCACGGCCACGCCGTCTTTCGCGGGACCCGCCATCGAGGCCCCCGAACAGAGCTACTCCTTCGGCGACATCTACCAGGGAGAAAAGGCGACCCACTCCTTCCGCTTCACCAACACCGGCGATGCCCCCCTGGTGATCGACAAGGTCCGCTCCTCCTGCGGCTGCACGGCCGCAATGGTCTCGAAAGGAACCCTCCAGCCGGGCGAGACAGGAGAAGTCCGGGCCACGTTCGACTCCAGCCGTTTTCGCGGATCGGTCAGCAAGAAGGTCTACCTCAGCAGCAACGCCAGCGGAAAACCGAGCTTCGAGTTCCAGTTGACGGCCAACGTCAAGGAGGTCATCGCGCTGACCCCTCACATGATCTCCGGAGGCCCCCTCCCGGTAGGGAAGACATATTCCGTCGACATCGTTCTGAGCAACCTGTGGACGGCCCCCGTGACGATCACCTCGGTGGAGTCGGGGCTTGAACAGCTACAGACCCGCCTGGAGAGCAGCACACTCGGAGTCGGCGAAAAAGTCCGCCTGACCCTGAGCATCACCCCCGGCAAGGAGAGGCGGCGCCTCAACAGCTACGTGATCCTGAAAACCGACTCACCGCTGCTGCCCGAGATCCGCATCCCGGTCAACCTCGTCGTCAACACTGCGGGATAGCACACGAGTTGTCACCCTGCGGCCAACCTCTATACTTGTTCGAATTACATTCTATTACTCACCGTATCCGGAGGAAATGGTATGGAGCCCAGTCAGACGGCATCATCCCGTCGCACCTTTCTTTCCCTGATCCTGGGGGGACTCGGGGCCGTGACCGCGGCCCTGGCAGGCTATCCTCTGTGGCGCTTCCTGTTGCCGCACTCCGCGGATGATGAAAGCGCGTCAGTCACGCTCAAGCGTGAAGACCTCCTCTACGAGACCGCCACCTTCATCACTTACAAGGGCCGACCGGCGGTCGTGCTGCAGACCTCGCCGGGTCAGTTCGTGGCCCTGTCGGCGGTCTGCACCCATCTCGGTTGCATCGTGAAATGGCAGCCCGAGAAAAACGAATTCCTCTGCCCCTGCCACGGGGGGCGTTTCTCCCCCCAGGGAGAGGTGCTGGGTGGTCCGCCGCCCAAGCCTCTCGAGGCGCTCCCGATCAAACTCGATGGCGACCTGCTGATCATCGGCTGACAAGGAGGCGAACTGATGAAACCCGTCAAACAGCTGATCGACTTTATCGAGGTGCGCCTTGGCGTAAAGGAGCTGCTCGAGCAGAACCTCTCGGGCTACCTCCTGCCGCGTAACGTCAACGTCTGGTACGCCCTCGGCGCAACCCTCCTCGCCCTCTTCACCCTGCAGATCGTGACCGGCATCCTGCTGCTGATCTACTATGTCCCCGATGCAGAGAAGGCCTTCGCAAGCGTCCAGTACATCACCAACGAGGTCCCCTACGGCTGGCTGATCCGGAACCTCCACGCGATTGGCTCCAACATGATCATCATCGTGCTGTTGCTGCACATGCTCTCGGTGCTTTTCATGGGGAGCTACAAGCGACCCCGGGAGATGACCTGGCTTTCCGGCTTCATCATCTTCAACCTCAGCTTCGGCCTCTGCCTGACCGGCTACCTTCTCCCCTGGAGCCAGCTCTCCTACTGGGCCACCACCATCGCCACCGACGCCCCGAGCTCCATCCCGCTGGTCGGCGACTTCCTGGTCTCGTTCCTGCGCGGAGGCCCCAACGTCACCGGCGCCACGCTGGGGCGCTTCTTCGCCCTGCATGTCGCCGTTCTTCCGTTGTTGCTGGCGGGACTGCTCGGCTTCCACCTCTTCAGCGTCCGGCGTATCGGCATCTCCACGCCCCCCTTCGGCGAGCACTACCGGCTGGCACAGACCCCCCTGAGTTTCGCCCACGAACATCACCCCGGAGGCATCCCCTTCTTCCCCAACTACATGGCCAAGGAAGTTGCGGTGATCTGCTTTGCCCTGGCGGCCATGCTCTCGGTGGTCTTCTTCGTCCCGCAGATCTTCATCCCGCCGGCCGCCCTCGAACCCGCAGACCCCTTCCTGACACCGGCGGGCATCAAGCCGGAGTGGTACTTCCTGTGGGCCTACCAGACCCTGAAGATCTTCCCGAGCGAGATCATCGGGCTAGGGGTCCAGGGGGCGTTCATGACCTTCCTCGCCCTCCTCCCCTTCATCGACCGGGGGCCGGAGCGGCGACCGGCGAAGCGCCCGCTCTTTGTGACCTGCTACGTCCTTGGCCTCGTTCTGTTCGTGGCCATCTCGATCTGGGGGCATTACTCATGAACCGACGACTCAAACACCTGCTGACCGGCAGCCTGGTGTTGCTGGCTATCCTGCTGACCTGCAGTGCCTCCCTGGCGGCCGACGAACCGGTGTGCCTGCAGTGCCACGCCAACCTGGAGCCCCGCCTCTCCGATCCGGTCGACCTCTGGAAAGAGAGTATCCACGCTGCCAACGGCATCTCCTGCCATGACTGCCACGGCGGCAACCCGACCGATTTCGCCCTGGCCATGCTCCCCGAGAGCGGCTTCATCGGCGTCCCCTCATCGGCGGAGATTCCTGACTTCTGCGGCCGCTGCCATATCGGCGTGCGCGATGACTACCTCGCCAGCGCCCACGGCGAAGCCCGGCTCGAAGGGGGCCCTCACTGCGTCAATTGCCACAGCAACCACCGGGTGAAGAAGGCCAGCCTCGAGATCATCGACCCGCAGCTGTGCACCAACTGTCATAGCTTTGAGCGGGCAGAACGCCTCAAGACAGCGCTCGAGACCACCGAAACCAGCCTTACCAAGCTCGACAGCGAACTCAAGGACCTCTTCCGCCTCGGGGTCACCGTGCGCGACAAGCAGGACGCCCTGTTCGCGGTACGCAACGACTTCCGCCGCCTGGCCCATTCCGTCGATGTCGAACAGGTCGAAGCCCAGACCGCCAAGTTCGGCGAGCGGATCGGCGAGATCGAAGCCCAGGTCGGGTCGATTCACGACCAGTTGGCGCAGCGCAAGATGATGGGCGCCGCCGTGGTCCTTCTGCTGCTGGTTGCCGGCGGTGTCGCGCTGCTGATTCGCCGCACCTACGAAGAGGACGAGGGGAAATCCTGATCCTTCCAGGAACCCTGCCTAAACACCAAAGGGCGGCCGACTGGCCGCCCTTTTTTTTCATGTCCGGATCTCGGGCTCCGATACCCGGGTAAAAGCCCATCTGCTAGCGGCTGAGCACCCCCTGTTGAAGATCGTTGTAGGCCCGCTCGAGGTTCACGTCGAGGAACTGGCGAAAACCGGGGACGTCTTCATACTTGGGGAGCCGGAACTCCTTCTTCACCTGTTCGAGCGGTTTCCCCGCCTCGATATGGAGCAGTACCTCCGAGAGGAAAGCGCGCAGGAAGTCCTGAAATTTACCCACGTCCTTGACGTCGCCGACCCTGCCGTAACCGGGGATGATTTTCTCGGGGGCGAGGCGTTTGATGAACTCGAGGGCAAGCACCCAGTCCTCCATGTGGCCGTCACCGAGGAAACCGATGCTCCCGACATACAGCAGGTCGCTGGCAAACAGGACACCACTCTCGGGGAGGTAAGCGATCACGTCCCCCTCGGCGTGACCACGCCCGAGGTTGGTCAGCACGACGGTATGCCGGGCCGACTTGAGAGTCAGCCCCTCGCTGAAGAACAGCGTGGGGTAGACCACTGCCGGCACTTCACTCTGCAATCCCGTCCAGGTCTGACCCGACATAAGCACCTGCATGGTCGGAGGGAAATCGAAGTCGGTGAAAGCAAAACCACGATGGTGATGGGGGAGCACGAAGTAGTCGACGGGACGGGGAGTCACCTCGGCAATCGCGGCGAACAGGTCGGTCACCGCGTCGCGGCTCATGTGCGCACCACCGGCGATGACCCAATCGTGACTCACCACCACGAAGGCGTTGGAGGTCGCGTGGCTCCCGGGAAGGGCATAGGCCGCATAAACTCCTTCGGCGAGCGCCTCTAGGCGGTAACTCTCCTGAGCCCGCGCATCGGGGACGATGAGCAGTACGACGACGGCGAAAAGGACGCTCCAACGAGTCAGCATCGTTTCCCTAACCTCCTGTTTTCAGACATTAACTTTCATTGTACGCGGGCAGCACACAGCGAGGCAAGTGCCCGTAAAAGACATTGCATTCCCCCACCGGATACGGTATAAGGTACGGCTCATGCGCCCGTAGCTCAGCTGGATAGAGCGTTGGCCTCCGGAGCCAAAGGTCACAGGTTCGAATCCTGTCGGGCGCGCCATTTATCCAAACCGGGTTGCAACTTCAGCTGCAACCCTTTTTTCTCCCCCCTCCTGTTTCCACCCCCTCCTGCTACCCAACGCGGCAGCCCCTTCTCCCTGAAGAAGTAGGGTTTTCCCCAGATGGACGAGTTCTGAGTTCTGGGCTACCCTTTGCAGATAAAAAGTCTCAGGAACTGCCATGCCCCTCTCCGATCCGTGCCTACTCAACGAACCCAAACGACTGAAACACCGTCGCTGGGAGCTTTTTGCGCTGCTCTTTATCCTGATATGGCTGGCCCTGACGATCATCTCCACGTACTGGCAGTTCAACGACCGGGAGGCGGAACTGCACCAGATCAAGCGCCAGGAGATGCAGGCCCTGGCCATCTACCTCCACAGCCTCGCCGACAGCCTCGACCATGTCTTCTCTGACCTACGGTGGCTTCCGCTCCAAAATGAGCTGCAGGATTGGCTGGTAAAGCCTTCCGTGGGCGCTCTCGATCGTGTTGCCCTGGAATACAAAGCCCTGTTGTCGAGCAAACCGATTTACGACCATATCCGCCTGATCGACCCTGGGGGGGCTGAAATCCTGCGTGTCAATTACGCGGAGGGGACAACAGAAGTGGTCGCCCCTGCTATGCTGCGAGATGTCAGCCACAGCTACTTCGTCCAGGAAGCCCTGAAACTTGGCCGCGGAGAAGTCTACCTCTCCCAGCTCGACCTCAAGGTTTTACACAACGAAATCGTCACCCCTTACAAGCCGATGCTGCGCTTCATCGCCCCGGTCTACGGTCCAGGGGGGAGACATCACGGCATCATCCTACTGGGTTACAATGCCTCCGAGATGATGGCCGACCTGCGCGCCGCGGCCGCCATCTATCCCGGCGAGCTGAGCGTTCTCAACGCCTCCGGCTACTGGCTGATGGCGCCGCGTCCCGAAGCCGAATGGGGTTACCTGGTGCCCCAGCGCTCGTCAGCCAACCTGGGCGTGAGTCACCCTGAGCTGTGGAAGCTGATCGAGACGAGCAACAGCGGCCAGGTCGAATCCGATGCGGGAATCTTCACCTTCACCTCCGTAGCCCCCAAGACCTACTGGTCACGGACCCCCGGCGCCTCCATCGAGCCGGGCATGCTGAAGAGCGAATCCCTCAATGCCTCGGATCGCTGGATCCTCTTGACCCATATCCCCCCCGAGACCCTCGATCGGCTGCTGGCCCACTACCGGGTCAGGGTCGCGAGCTTCATGGCTGCCAACATGCTCCTCGCCGGGGTTTTCGCCGCCCTCTTCAGCCAGGCCTGGCTGAAGCGACGGATGCATCGCATCGAGCTTGAGGAAATGGCCTATTTCGACCGTCTGACCGGGTTGCCCAACCGGATTAACCTGTCGCACCAGCTCGAAAGCCATATCAGCAGCGCCCTCCGCCATGGCCACAGCCTCGCGTTGTGCCTGATCGACCTTGACGGTTTCAAGTCAGTCAACGACACCCTCGGACACGACGGGGGCGACCAGGCCCTGATCGAAACGGCACGACGGCTCCGCAGCAGCATCCGCCAGAGCGACACTGCGGCGCGGATCGGCGGTGACGAGTTCATGGTGCTGCTCCCCCACATTCACACCACGGACGACGCCATAGGCGTCGCCGTCAAGATCCTTAAACAGCTGCAGCAGCCGATCCTGGCCAGGGGGCAGTCCTGTCAACTTGGGGCCAGCATCGGCATCAGTCTCTGCCCGCAGGACAGCAGCGACGCCGAAACCCTCTGGCACCTGGCTGACATGGCGATGTACCGGGCCAAGAATACCGGTAAGCACCGCTTCTGTTTCTTCAGCTGCATCGAGGATGGCGACCTGGTCTGCCGATCCCAGGGGAAGGCCATGGAGACCGGCACCTGAAATCACGTCCTCCTCTCTCTTCCAATTCGCCCTTCTAGGAAATCTGATGACCGGGCTTTTTTCCCCCTCTGCACGAAAATCATTACACGTATGGTAGGATTTCATGTACATCCGGAATCCGCACAAGGATGCCGGTAGCTGCCAATATTTTCGAGGGAACCCATGGCCCAAGCGCCTGCGTCCGAGTCTCATCGGCTGAAGATCGAAAACTGCGGTACGGGGAAAAGCCTACCTGAGCTCCTGCGTCACCCGAAGATCCTGTTGGGGATCGCCGCCCTAGTTGCGGTCACGATCTTCATCAGCGAGCTGGTGATGAATTTCCTGCTCGGGACCTTTCCCAATATCAACCCGTTACTGGAAGCCATCATCGATTCGGCGGTACTGATCCTGCTCCTCACTCCGACCCTGTTCGCCCTGCACCTGCGCTCAATCGCCAAGGCCGCGCCCTCGGGCGCCCTCGTTCCCGGCCAGCGCATACCCTCCCAGCGCCTGGGCATCAGCGTACTCAGCCTTCCGAACAACCTGCGTAGCCGCCAGCACGTGCTGGCGATGGTCCTGCTCCTAGGGGTCATCATCTTCTGCGGCGAGCTGGTCGTGATGTTCCTGTTCATGGCCTTCCCGGTCGAAAGCCCTCTGCTGGAGGCCTTTATCGACGCCACCGTACTCGTGACGCTGGTCTCGCCGGCCCTGGTGAGTCTCTTCTACCTCCCGGTGCGCCGCAGGGTCGAAGCCCTTTCGGCTTCGGCGCACGAAATCCGCGCCCTGACCCAGCGCCTCATGGATGTCTCCGAAGAGGAGCAGCGCCGTCTGGCGCTCGACCTGCACGACGAATTCGGCCAGACCCTCTCGGCGATGAAGCTCGAGGTCGACACTCTCTGCAGCTCCGGCGCCGAAACCTCCTCCAACTTTCTCGGTTCATGCCGGTCGCTGCAGCGCCGCATCGACGAAATGCGCCAGTCGGTCCACACCATCATCGCCCGGCTGCGCCCCTCGATTCTCGACGATCTCGGCATCGTCCCGGCCCTCGAGAGCCTGATCGCAGACTTCCAGAATCGCCACCCGCAGATCCACTTCGACCTGGCGATCACGGGGCTGAAAACCCGTCCCGGCCTTCAGGTCGAAACCGCTCTCTACCGTATCTGCCAGGAAGCCCTCAACAATGCCACGCTCCACGCGCAACCTCATCATGTGGAGATCCGCCTTACCGCCTGCTTCCCGGATATTATTCTCATGGTTCACGATGACGGCCGCGGCTACGACACCTCCAGAAACTTCGCCAAGGAAGAGCCGGGACAGCACTTGGGTCTCCTGGGGATACGCGAGCGGACCAAAACCCTCGGCGGACGCCTGACCATACAGTCCCGCCCCGGCAAGGGGACCACTCTCAGGGCTGTCTTTGCCATGGAGGAGTTCAGGACATGAAATCGACCCAGATCATCCGCATCCTGATTGTCGATGACCACCCGGTCTTCCGCCAGGGGGTTCGTCAGGTGTTCGGAAAATGCGAGGATATCGAGGTCATAGGCGAAGCCAGCAGCGTCGAAGCGGCTTTCAAGATCGTGCGCCAGGAAAAGCCGGATGCCATCCTGCTCGACATCACGCTCCCGGGGCTCAGCGGCATCGACATGACCCGGCAGCTGAGCAGCGAGTACCCGGAGGTCAAGGTGGTGATCTTCTCGATGCACAACCGCGAAGGGTACATCCTCCAGGCCCTCGATGCCGGAGCCAAGGGCTACGTGCTCAAGGGGGCCGACGCCCAGAACATCATCGATGCGATCCGCACCGTCAACCGAGGCGAGTATTACCTCTGCGCCCAGATTCGCGGCGACATCATCGGCCGCTTTCTCACCGAGCGCAAAGGGGGGATTCCCCTGCGCAGCTACGACGTTTTATCCGAGCGTGAACAGCAGGTTTTCCGCCTGCTCGCCGAAGGGCACAACACGGTGACCATAGCCGACATGCTCTTCATCAGCCCGAAGACAGTCGAAAAACACCGGGTCAACGTTATGAAAAAACTCAAAATCAATAACCTGGTGGAGCTCACCAAGTACGCCATCAGCCTCGGCATCGTCGAAATCGAGGAGTTCGAGTATCGCCGATAGTACCTGCCGAAACCCATGTTAACGTCTCGACTCAATGGACTTAATTCACACAACACGCATTTCTCTACTGATTACCCAGATGCCTCTCTGGAGCAACGACTTTTCCATCCTTTGAACATGATGAGACACCAGGCACTCCACCTTGCTTCCGGCTCATGTCTGCAGACTGTCGCCCCTAGCGCCCCGACTATATAATAGGGGTGCTCGACAAACTGCCGCTGAGAATGCCGGGGGGGGTCCTTCGCACTTGAACGACCGGTTCGGCTGAATTACACTTGGACTAATTCCAGGGGCAGGATGAAATCATCCTGCCCCTTTCCCCCGGGAGACCGCAGCGTGAAGAAATCGTTCTTCACTCAGCCATTGGCCCCCTTTTTTCTCAACCTGATGGCGTCAGGTGATTCGAGCCCCGAACGTTTATTGACGGGGTTGCGCTCGCTTTCATCCCGACCCCAGACGGCGTCATGCCCGACTCCTGCTGCCGGAACGATGCGCCGGGGTAGACTGCGCCAACGTGTGTGCACCAGACCACGCGCATACCGAAAACCGGTCGCCCTTAGGTTTATCTTCTGCGCTAACCCCGGCGTAACCATCACGTCGGGAGTGCACGTCCCGGCGGTGATCGGCGACTATCGCTTCCGGGATCTGAAAGTACCGCGATGAACCCTCTGTACCGTATCACCGCCGTCCTGCTCCCTGTTCTCCTGATCGGGGGTACGGCAGGGCTCGCCAGGGCCGCCTATGTAACTCCAGAAGTGCGCGCCCAGGTCGCGGCAAGCCGCGGCAACGACACGGTGCCGGTCATCGTCCGCTTCGCCGACCGGGTCGACACTGCCCCCTTCGCGTGGCGTGGCGACCGGCAGGCCGCGCGAAAAGAGATGCTCCAGGCACTCAAAGAACGCGCCACGACTAGCCAGCGACCTCTCCAGGCCTTCCTGCACGGACGTGGGCTCAAGACCTCCGAGCTGTGGATCGCCAACGCCCTGGCCGTCGGGCTCCCCGGCGACCTGGTCGAGACCCTCGCCGACTGGCCGGGGGTCGAGGTAATCGAACTGAACGCCAGCGTCCCACCGCCGTCCCCGATCCCTCTAGCCGCACCGAGCGCCCCGCCGACCTGGAATGTCAGCGCGACCGGTGCCCCCACGCTCTGGAACCTCCCCGGCTCCGTCACCGGCGTCGGCGTGACCGTGGCGATCCTCGATACCGGGGTCAACCCGGACCACCCGGCGCTGACAAATACCTACCGCGGCGGGCCCGATGACTGGTACGACCCCTACGCGGGGACCACGCTTCCGAGCGATTACCTCGACAACGGTCTGGCCCACGGCACCGCGGTCACCTCCCTGGTCCTAGGACGCAGCGTGCTCGGAGAAACCGTCGGCGTTGCCCCCGACGCCCAGTGGATCGCAGCGCGGATCTTCCCGGTCAGCGGTGCCGCCACCAACGCCGACATCCTCTCGGCCATGCAGTGGGCCCTCGACCCTGACGGCAATCTCGCGACCGACGACGCACCCGACATCGTCAACAACTCCTGGGGTTTCGAGACCGCCCCCAACCAGTGCCTGACCACCTTTGCCAGCGCAACCGAGGCGCTGCAGGCTGCCGGCATCCATGTGATCTACGCCGCCGGCAACACCGGGCCCAATCCGGCGACCAGCGTTAGCCCGGCCAACAACCGGGCCGGCTTCGGGGTCGGCTCGATCAACCCCGACCTGGTGGTGAGCCGCTTCTCGGCTCGCGGTCCTTCATCCTGTGCAACCGGCATCTACACCCCGAGCGGCTTGAGCGACATCTTCCCCGAGTTGCAGGCGCCTGGCGAGGACCTGCTGGTCGCCAACGGCACCACCGGCTCAGGTGGGGCCGCCAGGGTGGCGGGGACCTCCTTCTCCGCCCCCCATGTCAGCGGCGCCCTGGCCCTGCTGCGCCAGGCGATCCCCCCCACGGCAGGGCAATCGGCCGCCGACTACCGGCTCTCACTTGAAACAGCGCTCCTCGACGCAGCGGATGACCTCGGCCCACTGGGGCCGGATAACGATTACGGCTACGGGCTGCTCAACGTCGATGCCGCCTACCTGCGCCTCAGCGGACAGCCGTCGCTCTCGTTGCACACCCCTGGCAGCCCCGAGAACGACGACGTCGTCGACTTCGGCAACATTCCTCCTTCGACCCGCAGCGAACTCACCCTGACGCTGCGGAACGTCGGCGGACTCGACCTCAGCATCACCTCCATCGACCTGTCCGGCGTCGTCCCCCCCTTCGAGGCGATCAGCGACACCTGCCCGACCGCCCTCGTGCCCGACGCCACTTGCAGCGTGACGCTGGCCTTTGCCCCGGAAAGCTTTGAAAGCTCCAGCAGCCAACTGACCCTGACAACGGGCGATATTCGCCGCCCTACGCGGATAATCACCCTGCAGGGGATCGGCAACTCCCCCCCGGCGCCGGCGACCCTGATCTCACCGAGCGACGGTGCCACCCTCGCGGGGACCACGGTGCTGCTCAGCTGGTTCCAGGAATTGGACGGCGACGGCGACCCCCTGACCCAATCCCTGGTCTATGCCGACAACATGTTCTTCTTCCCCTCGAACACCGTGATCGTCACACTCAACACCCCCACGGGGCAGATTCTGCTCGCCGGTTCGGGGCTGCTGCTCGGTCTGGCGTTTCTCCACCGACGTCGCCAGGGGCTGCTGCTCGGCCTGCTGGCCGGACTGCTCTACCTGGCCGCGGCCTGCGGCGGCGGGGGGGGGAGCGGCCTGCCGACCGCCAACAACTCCTACACCCTCTCGGGGTTGACCCCCGGGACCACCTACTACTGGAAAATCGTCACCGACGACGGCCACGGCGGCGTGGTCGAGAGCGCGGCCCACTCCTTCACCCTCCTCTAAACGGCAATGTCCCGGCCCACAGCCCGGGGTGTTGCCGTCCCCTACCTCGGGGCCGAAAAGCATCGCCCGGAGAGACCCACGAAAATATCCCGACAAAACCAAGCACCCCAGCGCATTGTCTTAAGATGATAAGACCGGGGCTCAATCGAATGCTTTGTCGTGGAAACACCGTAAAGAACCGGGCGAAGCCTGAGTCACAGAGCAGGCCACTTAGCACGCCGAAAAGATTAGTAATTTCACACACTACGGGATTTCCTACCTTCTAAATCGGGGATGTCCCCCATGGACAAGTCCCCTCTTCTCTGTAAACTGTGTAAGTAACGAGGGCTAAGATTAGCCCCTCGCGGCTGAGTCTGCGTTTACTTAGGGGGCTTACTT
>QKBP01000064.1 GCA_003246035.1 Desulfuromonadaceae bacterium
CGCCTCCCCCTGCGGCAGGCGGTTGGCCCAGATGTAGTTGAGGCTGCGGGTGTTGGGGGGGAACCAGTGGGGGAAGATCACGTAGACGCGGGCCGGGTAGTCGTCGCCGGCCTTGCTGCGCGCGTCCCCCCTGTCGAGCACGCGGTCGACCTTCCAGCGCCAGGCGAGGCGCGGGGTCTCGTGCAGGTCGACGTCGATGGCGTAGATGAACCCGGAGGCGGCGTCCGAGCTGCGCGCCTCGAGGCAGTGCCCCTCCCCGTCCGGGACGATCCGGTAGTCGGTGTGCCCCTTGAAGACCTTCTCCTCCCAGCCGGCCAGGCCGCCCGACTCGAAGTCCGCGACCACAAGCTCCCCGGCACTCGCCGCCAGCGGCAGCAGCGCCAGCAGCAGCGCGATCAGGCCCGTGCGCATGTGCGCCTACCCGGAGTCGCGCCGTAGCCCGGGACTTCGAGCAGACGGTCGTCGCCGGCGCGGGTCTCCCCCTCGTGGATCACGCGGATCGCGCTGACCCCGGCCACCGGGCAGCGGGTCTCGCAGATCCCGCAGCCGATGCAGAGCTTCTTCTCCACCCGCGGCAGCTTCAGGGGCTTCACCCCGGCGGGGGTGAGGACCTCCTTGCGGTCGAAGACGATCGCCTTCTGCGGGGTCGGGCAGTGCTCCTCGCAGACCAGGCACTCCTCGCCGCGGGCGAAGGGGAGGCAGCGGTCCTTATTGAGCACCGCCAGGCCGATCACGGTCTTCTGCTTCTTTTCCAGCGGCAGGTTCGCGATCGCCCCGGTGGGACAGACCTGGCCGCACAGGGTGCAGTTGTACTCGCAGTAGCCGAGCCGCGCCACCAGCAGCGGGGTCCACAGCGCCGCGGGTCCGGCCTGGAGCAGGGCGGGATGGAGGGCACGCCCGATGCAGACCTTCATGCACTCGCCGCAGCGGATGCAGCGGCGCAGGAACTCCTCCTCGGCGACCGCCCCGGGGGGGCGGACCAGGTAGTCGTTCTGCGCGGCCGCCGCCGGGAGGGTGCGGATCACCGGCGCGGTCACTACGCCCGCCGCGAGCGCGGTGAGCAGACCGCGGCGCGGCAGGTCGACGCGGGCGGGGCGGGGTGGCATCCGCCACACGAAGCGCGCCCGGCTGGTCGGGCAGTAGTCGCTGCAGTCGAGGCAGACCAGGCACTCGCTCGGCTTGAGGGCGGTGCCGTCGGCCGCGCCGCCGCGGCAGGCCGCGGCGCAGGTGCGGCAGCCGCCGCAGTCGCCGGACGGCTCGCGGCGCAGCGGCGCCGCCAGCGAGCAGAGCCCGAGCAGGGCCCCCAGGGGGCAGAGGTTGCGACACCAGAAGCGGCGCTCGAGCTTCTCCAGGAGCAGGATCGCGACGAACACCACCAGGGTCAAGAGCGCCAGCTCGAAGGCGGGGGGGAGAAACGCCATCACGTGATCGCGGGCCCAGGGGTAGCTGGCGTTGAGGGCGTCGGAGACCAGCGGGATGTCGACGTCGTAGACGAACTGGTAGAGGCCGTCGAGCAGCCAGTTCCAGGCCGGATAGAGCGACAGGGTCAGGGAGCGCAAAAAGAGGCTCAAGGGGTCGAGGAGGCCGAGCTGCTGGACGCCGAACAGGCCGGCGACGGTCAGCCCGAAGAGCAGCAGGTACTTGACGTGCCGCCAGCCGGGGGCGAGGGGGCGACGGGGGGCGCGGGCCAGCGAACCGACACCGTCGAGCAGGGTCCCCATGGGGCAGACCCAGCCGCAGAAGACCCGCCCGAGCAGGGCGGTGGCGACCACGACGAGCAGCGCCGGCCAGAGGAGCGCCCAGTGGAACGGGCCGGGAGCGAGGGCGTCGGCGAGGGCCGCGAGCGGGTCGATGCGGAACAGCAGGCTGACCGGCCAGGCGAGCTGGTCCTGGCCGCGGTACTCGGTCTGCAGAAAGAGCCAGAGAAAGAGCGCCAGGCAGACTGCCTGGCTGATGCGGCGCAGGGTGCGGGCGGAAGGTGCCTTCACACGCGCCTCGCGGCGGCGAGGTCGATGCTCCCCAGGCCGCGCCGGGCGGCCGTCGCGAGGGTCGGGACGTCGGCGGGCTGAAGCCCGAAGAGGGTGGCGGCGAAGCTGTCGGCGAGGACGATGTCGGGGGAGGCGATCACCGTCTCGGGGGTGCGTACGTCCTCGAGTCGCCCTCCGACCGGGCCGTTGGCGACCAGGATGCGGGTGGCGTCGATCACCGTCAGGGTGCTCGGCACCACCAGGTTGATGTCGCACAGCGACTCCTCGATGGCGCGGTGCAGGACCCCGCGGTTGCCGCCGATCACCCCCATGATGTTCTTCATCCCGAGGGTCAGGCGGCTGATCGAGTGGTGCTTGGCGATCGGCACGTTGATCAGGGCGTCGGCTTCGAGGGCCGGCCGGTAGAACTCCCAGCGCTGCAGGCCGACCCCGCCGTCGATCGCCAGCTCGCGGTAGGCGCGCCGGTCGATGTGCTCGAACGCCACGCGCTCGCTGCGCAGCGCTTCGACGGCCTGCTGGATGCCGCTGTTGACGTAGCAGCGGCGCGGGTCGTTGCAGGTGCGGTCGAAGACCCGGACCTGCTTCGCCCCGGCCTCGAGGCACATCCGCACCACCGCCGCGACCACCGCCGGGTGGGTGTTGGCGGCCAGCTCGGGGGTGCGGTCCCAGCCGATGTTCGGCTTGACCACCACGCTGTCGCCGCGCGCCACGAAGCGTCCCATGCCGCCGAGGGCCTCGACCGCGGCGACGGCGGTCTGCGCGAAGTCGCTCCCGGTGCGCACCGCCAGCTCCCCGGGCGGGGTGGCTGCGCGGGCGGTCAGCGGCAGCAGCTCGACCACCGGCAGGGTGCCGGCGGCCGCGGCGGCGAGGGAGAGCTGCAGGCTGCGCTGGATGAAACGGCGTCGGTTCATGGTCGGCGGGCCTCGCGGGGGCTCAGATCAGGCGCTGGCTCTTGAGGAAGCCGCGCGCCACCTCGGGGAGGGGCTCCTGGCCGGCCTGCTGCTCCATGCGCGCCATCGCGGCGGCGTCGATCTTGCCGCCGAGCTTGTTGATCAGGCGGGCCAGGGCGGGGAACTTCTTCAGGGTGTCCTTGCGCACCACCGGCGCGGCCTCGGTCGGGCCGTCGGCGAGGGTGAAGCCGAGCGGCTCGAGCCAGATCAGGTTGAGCTCGCGGTTGTAGGCCTCCTTGACCGCGGCGTAGACCGCCTGGGCATCGGCGACCGGCTCCCCCTTGAGGGTCTCGCGCTGGGCGACGCCGGTGTACTCGACGTACATGTCGATGTCGGCACGCAGCAGCGCCTCGTGAGCCGCGGCGGTCGAGTCGAAGCGGACCACCTTGGCGGTGGTGCCGGTGCGCTCGCTGATCAGCACCGCCAGCACCTGGGCGAGCACGTCCTGCTGCACCCCCCCCTTGGAACCGATGGTGACGGTCTTCCCCACGCAGGCGAGCGACAGCGAGGCGCTCGTCACCAGCAACAGTACGCCCACCAGGGTCATGGACAGTTTCTTCATGGTCTCCTCATCTCCTTCCGGCATCCCGGACCGGGCCGTCCAGCGGCTCGGGCGCGAGCACCCGGCCGAGCGCCGCGTCGACCCCCCGGTCGAGGAACGTCCGGGCGATCGCGTCGCGGTCGGTCGTCCCCCACCAGTTGTGCGGCAGGCGGATATCGGCGGTCTGGGTGTGCCCCATCTTAACACTGTAGTGGTGGTTCCCCGCAAGGTTGTTGCGCTCGATGCGGCTGCGGTCCTCGGCGCGGGTCACCACGAAGATCCCGATCTGGTTGTTGGTGATGTTGTTATGCAACACCCGCGCCGTCCCGCGGCGCTCCTCGTAGCGGAGGCCGTGGGTGTTGGCGTAGATGTCGTTGTACTCGAGGTCGAGGGTCACGGTCGAGAAGCGGACCCCGTCGACGTTGTGCCGGAACACCGAGTCGCGGATGCTGGCGCGGCAGAAATGGACCTGCACCCCGCTGTAGGCGTACTCGGAGATCACGTGGGCGAGCTCCCCCTTGCGCGCGAAGTCGAGGTACAGGTACTTCCAGTCGGCCGGCTGCGGTTCGGGCTCGGCGCTGGTGAAGACGATCGGCGCGGCGCGGGTCCCGACCGCGGTCAGGCTCCCCTCGACCAGCAGCTCGCCGTCGCCGATGCCGTCGCCGTCCTCGTCGAAGCGCGCGAACACCACCCGGGTCCCCGGGGCGATGGTCAGGCTGCCGCTGCGGGTGACGATCACCCGCCCGGCGACCTGCACCTCGCCGCTCCAGCGTTCCGGGCCGTCGATCACCGTCTCCCCCGACAGCTGCAGGGGGCGCGGAACGAGGCAGGCTCCGAGCAGCAGGGGGAGCAGCAGGATCAGCAGGCGGAGACGCTTCACCGGGGCTCCTAGTGGTATTCGCCGACCGGCTCGGTGCCGTTCTTGCCACCGAGCTCGATCGGGCCGTGCAGCCGCTCGTACTGCTTGACGTTCTCGTGCAGCGCGCCGAGCAGGCGCTTGGCGTGCTTCGGCGAGGTCACCACCCGCGCGCGCACCTTGGCGCGGGGCGCCTGGGGCTGCACGAAGATGAAGTCGAGGGTGAACTCGGCGTCGCTGTGGTTGATCACCGCGAGGTTGGCGTAGACCCCCTGGGCGGTCTCCTCGTCGAGCTGGATCTCCAGCTTGACCTCCTGCGGCTTCTTCTCCTGG
>QKBP01000107.1 GCA_003246035.1 Desulfuromonadaceae bacterium
CCGCGGGCTGGCTGGTGCGCTATGTCTCGGGGGGGTTCGCCTGGTTCAAGCTGGGGTGCTTCTGGGTGGGGCAGGGTCTGTGCCTCGTCCTGCTGATCGGTCTGGTCGCGGGGCTGCTGAAAGCCCGCCAGGAGATGGGGAGCGCCGAGGCGGCCTCTTCCTAGGCTGAACGGAGGCGCCTCGCGCGCGCCTCGGTTATTTAGATTCTACGGGCGCTCCGGGGAGCGGCGGTCTCACCCCCGGCGTCTGCCCGTCGGCCTTCTTTTTCGCCGAAGGGGGAACGAAGACGAACTCCCACGTGTCGTAGCTGGTGGCCCCCTCGAAGGTCGAATACTCATCGGGGAACCCTTCCTGGCGGAACGGCTTGCGGGTGCTCGAGCTCTTGACCCCCTTGATCCGCTCCCCCTCCTTGATCAGCACGAACTCGCCGCCGGTCATCGGGTCGGTATAGGCCCGGCGCAGATGCCGCTTGGCCTGCAGCGAGCGGGGGTCCTTGACCAGGTCGTCGAGGGAGTTGGGGAGGGTTCCCGGGGCCCCGCCGTGACGGACGTTGTAGTAGCTCTCGATCGCCTTACGGATCTGGTCGCCGCGCCAGAACAGCTCCTGTTCCTTGCTGCGCTGCACGAGGGTCGACCAGGTCGTCCCGGCCACGCCGAGCCCGATCCCCAGCACCACCACCGTCAGCAGCACCATGACCAGGGCGGAGCCGCGCTGGTCCTTGGCCAGCGTATGCACGGGATGCCTCACTTTCATCACACTCCGACTATACCGGGCCGCGGGCGTCGTGGCCAGCCGAAAGCGTCTCCGACTCACCGGCCCAGCGCGCGAGCAGGGCGTCCTTCACCTGCCAGCGCGCGTTGAGCCACTCCTGCAGGACCTGGCGGTCAGCGTCTCCCCGTCCGGGGAGCTCGGGCGGCGCCAGCAGCTCGACGCGGGCCCGGGCCGTGCTGCGCGTGGCGCCGAGGTAGTCGAGGTAGGTCATCTGCGGATCGCTGTACCCGATGGTCACGTCGACCACCCCGTCGAGTCGCGTCCCGAGGTGCTCGAGGGCGATACCGAGACCGCCGGCCCTGGGGCGCAGCAGATGGCGGAAGGGGCTCTCCTGGCGACGGTGCTTCTCGGCGGTGAAGCGCGTCCCCTCGGAGAAGATCACCAGCGAAAAGGCGCCGCTGCCGAGACGGCGACAGGTGCGCGCCACCGCCGCACGATCGGCGGCGGCACGTTCGGGGGGATCCCCCGCCTTGCTACGCCGCAGCAGCGGGAAATCGAGCACCCAGATCGCGGCGCCGATCAGCGGGATCCAGAGCATCTGGCGCTTGGCGAGAAACCGCGGGAACGGCATGCGCGCGCCGAAGAGCTGCAGCAGCACGAGGATGTCGGACCACGACACGTGGTTGCAGAGGATCAGGTAACGCCCGTTCGGTTCGAGCGTCAGCGGCTGCTCGACCTGCGGACCCGGGTGGCCGAGCCGCTCGAGGATGCGGGTCACCATGAAGATCCACAGCCGCCCGCACAGGATCTGCGGGCCGCGCAGCGCGACCCGCGCCGGGGCCGGCAGCAGCAGGATCGGCAGGCTGAAGAGCAGCAGGAGCAGGAACACCGGTATGGTGAGCAGAAAGAACAGTCCGAACAGCAGCGCGCCCCGCAGCATCACCCCTCCTCGAGCCCTTCGGCGTCCCTGAGCGCCGCGAGCAGCGCCTCGCCCGCGAGCTGAGGGGTCGCCCCGAAGGCGACCAGGCCGTCCTCGTGCCCCCCCATGGAAAACAGCCGCCGCGCCCGCGCGGCGGGATCGCCATAGAGCCGCGACATCTCGGCCGACATCTGCGGCGTCCCGTAAGGGACCTGCGGGTCGGTGACCGGCAGCCCGAGCGCCCGCGCCCTCTGCCAGAGCAGGGGGGAATGGACGTGCAGCACGCAGCCGATCGCCGCGTCGCAGGCGTACAGGGCGGCGTGGGTGAGCGCTTCCGAGGAGGGGCGCACCGGCCCGACCGCGGTCACCGCGTTGGCCGCGACATCCCAGGCGCTCACGCGGGCGTAGTGCTGCGGCCCCAGCGTTTCGAGCCCGCCGGTCTGGGTGCCGCTGACCAGGAACCCGCCGGGGCAGCGGACGCTGACGTTGCCGAAGCCGAGCCCCTCGTAGCGGGCCGGATCCTGTCCCACCAGGCCGAGGGCGTAGAGCCGCTGGCGCCAGCGGTTCAGTTCGGCGACCTCGTGCTGCGCCGGCGCCGGCCCGGCGCGGAAGTCGAGGTTGAACTTGATGACCCCTTCGCGGTTGTCCATAACCTCGTCAGCGCCCCGACAGCAGGTTGCCGATGATCCCGCCGATGAACTGCTCCCCCTGCTTCTCGCCGCCGCCGGACTGGCGCAGCGGCGCCGCGGCCATCACCCGCTCGGCGAGGCGCGAGAGCGGCAGCGACTGCAGCCAGATCTTCCCCGGCCCGCGCAGGGTCGCGAAGAAGAACCCTTCGCCGCCGAACAGGGCGTTCTTCACCCCGCCGACGAACTCGATGTCGTAATCGACGCTCTTCGCCATCGCCACCATGCAGCCGGTGTCGACCTTGAGCACCTCGCCGGGTTTCAGGGTGCGTTCCATCAGGGTTCCGCCGGCGTGCACGAACACCAGGCCGTCCCCCGAAAGGCGCTGGAGGATGAACCCCTCGCCGCCGAAGAACGCTGCGCCGAGGCGCTTCTGGAAGGCGATGCCGATCTCCACCCCCTTGGCCGCGCACAGGAAGCTGTCCTTCTGGCAGATCAGCTCACCGCCGAGGGTGTTCAGGTCCATGGGGAGGATCGTCCCGGGGAAGGGGGCGCCGAAGGCGACCTTCTGCTTGCCGCCGCCGCGGTTGGTGTAGGTGGTCATGAACAGGTTCTCGCCGGTCAGCACTCGCTTGCCGGCGCCGAAGATCTTCCCCATCACCGACTGGGAGGCGTCGCTGCCGTCGCCGAACACGGTGGCCATCTCGATGCCGGCGTCCATGTACATCATCGCCCCGACCTCGGCCAGCGCGGTCTCGCCGGGATCGAGCTCGACCTCGACGAACTGCATCTCCTCGCCGAAGATCTCGAAGTCGAGCTCGTGGGCCATCGGCTTGATCTCCCGCGGTCGCTCGAGGACGTACCCCTTCCCCTGCAGGAAGGCGACGAAGCCGCCGAAACGGTCGCTCGGGATGCGGTACTTCCCCTCGAGCAGGGTGCGGTCCATGCCGCTGTTGTAGTCCTCGACGAAGCGCTGGTACTTCTCCAGCACCCTCGGATTGACCTCCATACGCACCTCCCTGCGAAAAGCGCGGGGCCCCGGCATACGGGGCCCCCGGTGAAACGGACGGAACTAGAAGTGGTAGACCAGGCGCAGGGTGTAGCGCTCCCCCTCGGGGCGGCTCTCGGCCACGGTCTCGACGAAGGCGTTGAAGAACAGGTGGGCGTCCTTGGAGAGGTGCCAGACCGCGCCGGGGCCGATGGCGAGCACCTTCTCTTCCAGCGACGTATCGACCGTCCCGGCCACCTTGGTGTCGCTGATCTGGTCGAAGTAGTAGCCGTTCAGGCCGACGCGCAGCTGCTTGGGGAGCACCTCGTAGGCCGCGGCGAAGTTGGCGTGCACCGCCTGCCCCGGCTCGAGCTTGACCGGACCGAAGTCGTCGTTCTCGCCGTTCCACAGGTAGTGGAGGCGCCACGAGGCGGTGACCTTGGGGCCGAGGAACAGGGTCGCCGCCCAGTAGGGGTTGAAGGAGACGTGGTTGCTCCCCGGGTTGAGCAGCTTGTCGTCGTCGTACTTGCCGGTGGGGAAGATCGTCTGCAGCTCGACGCGGTTGAGCATCAGCGGTCCCTTCTCCCCCATGATCGGGTCCCACTGCAGGTAGGGCCCGACCAGCAGGTCGCCGAGACCGGTGCCGCTGTCGCTGAGGGGGAGGTCCGAATCGATCGAGACGATCGGCACCATCACGTTGACCCCCCACTTGCCGCCGAACAGCAGCTCCTGGTCCGACTGGTAGAGCACCTGGTTCATCAGCACCACCACGTCGACCCCGGCGTCGAGCGCCTTGTCGCCGTTCTGGTCGTTGACCTGGTCGGCGGTGTAGAACTGCAGGTACTCCTGGGAATACCAGCCCGGCCCCGCCGGCGGCCCGCCGTCGACGAAGCTGGTGAAGCCGAGGTTGACGTTCGGCTGGCCGAGGGCCAGGACATTGCCGGCGCTAAGCAGCGCCAGCGCCAACAGAATCGCGATGCGCATTCCCTTCATGATAGCCTCCTGTCGTTGGATCACGGAATCAACAAACGCCGCAGGGGAGCCCCCTGCGGGATCAGTCTTTGGGGTCAGTGCGCCTCTTTCCAGTTGGGGCCGCAGCCGATCTCGACGTCGAGGGGGACGGTCAGCGCGACCGCCCCTTCCATCTCCTCCTTCACCAGTGCCTGCATGGTCTTAAGCTCGTTCTCGGGGACGTCGAACACCAGTTCGTCGTGGACCTGCAGCACCATCGTGCTCTTCAGCCCTTCGCGGGCCAGGCGCGCCTGGATTTTGATCATCGCCACCTTGATGATGTCGGCGGCCGAGCCCTGCACCGGGTAGTTGATGGCGTTGCGCTCGGCGTAGCCGCGCACCGCGCCGTTCTTGCTGTGGATCTCCGGGACCGCGCAGCGCCGCCCGAGCAGGGTGGTGACGT
>QKBP01000054.1 GCA_003246035.1 Desulfuromonadaceae bacterium
GCAGATGCTCCCGGGGTGGTCGGGGTGCCGGCGATGACGCCGCTGGCGCCGTCGAGGCTGAGCCCGGCGGGGAGTGCCCCCGCGGCGAGGCTCCAGGCGTAGGGTGGTGTCCCTCCCTGGGCGTTCAGGGTCACGCTGTACGGGGCCCCGGTGGTTGCGACCGGGAACGGCGGAGCGTCGAAGGACAGCGGCTCTTTGACGACGATCGTCAGGGTCGTGTTGTAGCGAGTGCTCAGAGAATCGAAGATCCACAGGATCAAGGTGTAGGTCCCTGCCGTCGTCGGGGTCCCGCTGAAGGTGCCGGTTGCGTAGTCGAGCGACAGCCCCGGAGGGAGGGGGTTGTAAACCGTATACCAGTTGTAGGGCGGTACCCCGCCGGTCATGGTCATCTGGTGGTGGTAGGGCTGCCCGACCATGCCGACCGGGACCGGCTCGTAGATGAACACCATCGGCGGCGGGACGGCCACGGTCAGGCTGAACGCCTGGCTCAGGGTCTGCCCGTCGCTGCTGTCGAACTGCACGGTGAAGGTCGCGGTCCCTTCCGCGCTCGCGGTGCCGCTGATGCGACCGGTGGAGTAGAGCGTCAGCCCCGCCGGCAGGGCACCGTCGACCAGGGTGAAGGTGTAGGGAGCCAGCCCGCCGCTGATCGGCAGGTCGTAGCTGTAGCTCTTGTTGAACCAGCCGTTCGGCAGCTCGGTGGTCGCAAGCGCGAGCGGATCGTAGACGCTCACGGTGTAGTTCTGCTGGGTTTGCGCTCCGCTGGCGTCGCTGACCAGGATGTTGAAGGTGTAGTCGCCGGCTGCGGTCGGAGTACCGCTCAGGGTCCCGGCAGCTCCATCGAGCGCGAGGCCAGGAGGCAGCTCCCCCGAGATGAGGGACCAGCTGTAGGGGAGGGTGCCGTTCGAGGCCTGGATCGTTTGGCTGTACGGGGCCCCGAGAACGGCACTGGTGAGGGCGCCGGTCACGATGTCGAGGCCGAAGGTATATTTGACGAGCTGGAACCTGTCGTTGTAGAGCGTGGTGTCGACCGCCAGGTAGAGGCTGCCGGCTGGGTCGAGGGCCAGCCCCTTGTGGTATTCGCCGCCGCCCAGGTTGACCGGGAGGGCGCCCAGCAGCGAACCGTCGTTGACGTCGTAGGTGGCGAGCAGGGCGTCGTTCCCTCCGGACCAGCCGGGAGTGGTCGCCGCGACGATCAGGCGGTCACCGTAGAGCTGCTGACGCATCTGTGTGCCGTTGTAGTAAAGATCGTTGTCGAAGAGGGAGGTCTGCTGCCAGAGGATGTTGCCGACCGGGTCGAGCTTGTAGAGCTGAATCCTGTGCCAGCCGTCGGCGACCACGTAGAAGTTCCCGGCGTCGTCGCTCAGGCAGTTCTCCACGGTCCCCGCCAGGGCGATGCTCCAGAGCTCGCCGCCGCCGGGAGCGTAGAGGGTTGCCCGGTTCGAACCGCCAACCAGCACGTTCCCTGAAGGGTCGACTCCGAACCCGAAGGAGGTTGCCGCGAGGGGAATCGTGAAGAGGTGGCCGAGGGCCGGGGAGAACTTGTGCAGGACCGGGCCGGTCGACTCCTGGGTCGAGACAATGATGTTCCCGGAGGCATCGGCGGCGAGGATCGGGAGGAACCCGTTGACCGACCGGGGGAAGGTCGTCGAGGCGGTCAGGGTGCCGTTGGTGTCGTACTTGAGGAGCATGTCGACACTGGTATTGTCGGCGTAGTACTGATTGCCCGCCAGGATGATGTTGTCGTTGCCGTCGATGGCCAGCGCTTTGGCGTAGCTCGCCTTGCCGCTCACGGCCTGGTAGGTGCGGGTCCAGAGGGTCCCCCCCTGCGGGGAGAACTTCGTCAGCACCACGGCGTTGCTGGTGGCCGACGTATAGGCCGAAGAGACCACGTAGACGTTGCCGGAGCTGTCGCTGACAGTTCCCTTGACGTAGACGCTACTGCCGCCGCTCAGCGGGATATGGAGGTTGTTCCAGGCCTCGACGAGGGAGCCGTCGTCGTGGACCTGGAAGTTAAAGGTGCGGATCGTTTCTGTGGCCGTGGCATCGACGGCCTTGACGGTCAGGCTCTGGAGGCCGACGTCCGAGGGAGAGCCGCTCACGGCTCCCGTCGCGCTGTCGATGGCGAGACCGGCCGGGACCGGTTCGACCAGGCTCCAGGAAAAGGGCGGCAGCCCGCCGCTCGCCGATATCCCGACGTTGAACGGGTGGTCGATGGTGGCTAGGAAATACGGCGAGGCATAGGGGAAATACGACGTGCTGAGCGTCGCGTTTACGTAGTCGACCACGATCGAGAAGTCGGCCGTCGCGCTGGCCCCGGCGCTGTCGCTCACCTCGATGGTGCCGCCGTAAGTGCCGAGAGCCGAGGGGGTTCCGGTCACCGCCCCGGTGGAGGGGTTGAGGGTGAGCCCCGGCGGCAGGGTCGTGACCCCGGCCAGCGCCCAGGTGTAGGGGGGGACGCCGTTCTGGGCGGCAAAGCTCGAGGCGTAGGCGACGTTCCCCTGCGCCGCCGGGTTCGGGGTCGCGGAGACCAGCAGCGGGTCGTAGGCCACGATGGTGTAGCTCTGCTCGACCCTCACGCCCTCCGCGTCGACCACCTCGATGGTGAAGGTGTAGCTGCCGGTGGTCAGCGGGTCGCCGGCGATGACGCCGCTGGCGCCGTCGAGGCTGAAGCCGTCGGGGAGGGCGCCGCTGGTCACGGACCAGCTGTAGGGGGTGACCCCGCCGCTGACCACGACGCTCGCCTGGTAGGGGCTCCCCATGGGGGCGTTGGGGAGGGTCGGGGTCATGATCGTCACCGGCTCGTGGATCGGCACGGTCATGGTGCGGGTGTCGCTGGCGCCGAGGCTGTCGGTGACCGTCACGTCGAAGGTGGCGGTCTGCAGGGTCGTCGGGGTGCCGTACAGCCAACCGCCGGATGACAGGAAGAGCCCGTCGGGGACGGAGCCGGCGGTGACGGCCCAGGTGAAGGGGGCGAGTCCTCCCGAGACGCTCGGCCCTTGCGAATAGTAGACCCCGAGCAGGCCGTAGGGGAACTCCGCGGTGATGACCGGCGGGGCGTAGACCTCGAGGGTCACGACCTTGAAGGCCATCTGGCCGTCCGCGTCACGCACCTGCAGCGACAGCTCGAAGCTCCCGGTCTCCTGGGGCGTGCCGGAGACGACGCCGCTCGCCGGGTCGAAGCTCAGCCCCGCCGGGAGCGTCCCCGCGGTGATCTCCCAGTCCAGGGGCTGGCGTCCGCCGACCGCCGCGACCGAGCCGCTGTAGGGGAGGCCGAGGCTCGCCGGGGGGAAGGCGTCCGACTCGATGTGAAAGATCAGCTCGAAGGTCATCAGGTCGTAGGTTCCGGCCAGGGTCGAGGCCACGATGTGCAGGCGCCCGTTCCCATCGAGTTCGATGAAGTAGCCGTAGTTGTAGATCCCTTCTTGGTAGGGGATTTGCCACAGCAGCTGGCCGTCCGGGTCGTAGGAGGAGAGGAACAGGTTGTTCGCGTGGGTTACCGGGTCGTGCTCGTAGCCGACGATATACAGCAGACCATTGGAATCCATGTCCATGCCGTTGAAGATGTCGTAGGAGGGGTAGCGGGCCCAGAGGAACGTCCCCTGTGCGTCGTACTTGATCAGGTAGCCGTAGCCCGGGAAGTAAGGGTGCGAGGAGCCGATGCTGTAGACATTGTCCTCGCTGTCGACCAGGACCCCGCGCTGGAATTCGACGTTGCTGGTGTCGTAGGCCTGGCTCCAGAGCAGGGTTCCGTCGGCGGTGTATTTGCGGGTCAGGGTGCCACCGCGGTTTCCTGCGGCGTTGTTGAGCTGGATCACCAGGTTGCCGGCGGAGTCGTGGACGAAGAACTGGCCGACCGCGTCGCTGATCGCCCAGGAGCTGACCAGGTTCAGCTGGCTGTCGAGGGTCACGACCTCACTGGTGCTGTTCCCGAGATCCCCCAGCGCCAGGTAGCTGCCGTCCGGCTCGGGGATCAGGTCACGGTAGAGCCGGTACTGGGAGTACAGGCGTGAGCCGAGCTGGGTGCCGTCGTCGGCGAACAGCAGGATCTGGCTCCCCGAGGTGACCACGACCTGGTCGTCGTTGTTGACGTAGACGTAGACGTTGCCGTAGGAGCTGGCGGCAGTGAGGGTCTTCTCCCAGACCAGGGCCCCCGAGGGGTCAAACTTCTTGAGGGAGACCACGCTCTGCCAGATCGAACCGGCGTAGAGGTTGTCGTGGCTGTCGAGGGCGGTGACCGGCATCCCGGTCGATGCAGGCCAGGCGATCGCATCCCCTTCAAGCAGTCCGCCGGCGTAGACGTTGAGGGTCAGGGTCGCCTCGACGGTGGTCAGTTCCGCGTCGCCGACCTGGAAAGTGATCGGGAAGCTCCCCTCGACCGTGGGGGTGCCGCTGATCGACCCGTCGAGGGGGTCGAGGCTCAGGCCGTCCGGGAGGGCCCCGGCGACGATCGCGAAGTTGTCATAGGGGGGGAGTCCCCCGGCCACCGGGAGCTGGTAGTAGTATAGGGGAGATCGAGGTTCGCGTTCGGCAGGGTCCCGGTAGCGATGGCAAGCCCCGGGATCCGGAAGCTGGTCTCTCCTTCCGGCGAGCTGATGGTAAAGCGCAGGCTGGTTTCGCCCGGTGTCCAGGTCGCCGCGAAGATGCCGTCTCCGGCCACCTGGTCGGGAGCGACGCCGTCATCCAGCAGCGCGAAGGAGCCGCCGTCGCTGGTGCTGACCGAGAGCGGGCCGACGGCGTCCGCGCAGTTGATGCTCAAAATGCGGAAGTCGAAGGGGGTCCCCGGGACCAGGGTCTCGGGCATCTTCAGGGGGAGAAGGTAGGGGGTGTCGACGCACCCCGCCGAGCCGTAGGCGTCGATGCGGCGTCCGGTGACGGTGATGTCCTGAAGGTCGGCCAGGTCCTGGCCTCCGGCGAGGATCAGGTTGCGGATCGCCCACCCGTCGCGGCTCGGATCCTGGGCCTTGAGGAGCGCGGCGAGGCCGGCGACATGCGGGGTCGCCATCGAGGTCCCCATCATGTAGCCGTAGCCGCCGTTGAGGGTGGTGCTCAGGAGGGCGTCTCCGGGGGCGCCCAGCATGACGCTCTGCTTGCCGAAGTTGGAGAAGGTGGCGAGCTTGTCGTTGCTGGTGGTGGCGGCCACTGCGATCACGTTGGGGAGGTCGTAACTCGCGGGATAGTAAGGGCTCCCGTCGTTGTTGCTGGAGTCGTTTCCGGCGGCGGCGATCAGCAGGATGTCCTGCTGGGCCGCGATGGCATCGTAGAGGGATTGCGAGTAGCCCGTCCCCCCCCAGCTGTTGTTGGTGGCGACGATGTTGACGCCGAGGTCCTTCTGCTCGCGGACGAAGTCGAGGCAGCTCAGGGCGTAAGAGGTGTAGGGGACCGTGTCGCCGATCTTGCAGGCCAGCAGATCGACGTTCCAGTTGACGCCGACCACCCCGATGCCGTTGTTGCCGGTGGCGCCGATGGTTCCGGCGACATGGGTGCCGTGACCGTAGGTGTCGACAGGGTCGTTGCCGCCGGTGGCGGGGTTGTAGCCGATGCCCGGCCAGAGGTTGGCCGCGAGGTCGGGGTGGCTGGCGTCGATGCCGCTGTCGAGCACCGCAACCACCACCTCGTCCGAACCGGTGGTCAGGTCCCAGGCTGCCGGGGCGTTGATACGCGACATGTTCCACAGGGAGCCGTAGCTCGGGTCATTGGGGACCGCCGCGAACTCGTAGGCAAAGTTCGGCTCCGCGTAGTCCACGGCCGGGTCCTCCCGGTAGAGCTTGACGGCTTCCTCGACGCTCAGTCCCTTCTTCAGGCGGATATGCTCGACCTCGACGCTCTTGAAGGCCTTGAGCTTCTTGCTCCCGAGCTTCTTGTGCAGCTTCTCCTTGAGTTGCCCCGGAGCGTCCTTCTTGAACTTGACGAGGAGCTCCCCCTCCTTGTAAAGCGGTTTGCTCTTGAGTTTGGCGAGCTGTTCCGCCTGGAGCGCGAGGTCCGGGCCCGGGTTCGGTGGCGCAGCCACTCCCGCCAGCGCCGTGGCGCCGGCGAGTAGGGTTATCACGGTAAAGATCAGGATGTTCTTCAGGATGAAACGGAAGGCGTACGAGGTCCCCATGAGATCTGCTCCTTTTCCCAACAAGAAATTTTCATTTCAAGCCCTGCGGACAAGGCTTCGGATAGACAAAGCGGTACGAGACGGCACGCGGACTTCGCGTGCGGTTTCGGGAAGCGGCCACCGCGGCGGCGCTCTTTAAGGGGGGATCTTACGGCTGGGAGGGGTCCCCGCAGGAGGGACAGCCCTGGGGCCTGCGTCGAGGCAGGCAGGTTATGCGTGGCGATGCCACTTCTTCATTCCCCCACACGTCAAACAAAGGCATATCCATTAAATGGTCTCCAATACTAAGGAGTCGATTCTTGCAGTGTCAATATTTTTTTATTAATTAAATTACATCACGAGTGTCTCCGGTTGTTCGATGGGGTCGCCGGGAAAGGGGCGGGCGGACGCGCGGAGCAGATTACGCCTGGCGCGGCGCCCGACGGAGCGCAGGACTCAGGTTTTTCCTGATCAGGAATTTCCTGATAGATTTTTAAGCCGCGATTGCCTAGGATGCCCCCCGCTGACTTTCCGGCGGCAGGTGCGCCTCCCGCCCCCCCAAATGACCAACGCCGCCTGGCCCCGTACGCTGAAACTGCAATCTGCGCCCTGTCAACGGCGATAGGAATTCGATGCGAAGACTTGCCGGCGCCCTGGCGCTGCTGCTGGCGCTCGCCGCTCCCGCAGCCGCGGCCGCGGCCGAGAAGGTGCCCCTCGATACCTCGCGGACTCCCGAGCTGGTCTTCAACGACCAGCGCTTCGGCGCCCCCCCGGCGCCCGGGATGGTCTGCGTCCACGGTCACTGCCGCGGCGCTCTCGACCCCGAGGTGCGCCCCGTGCGGATCGACTACTCCACCTACGAGCGCCCCGGAGACCTCACCCGCTTCGCCGGCCTGGCCATCGCGTCCCCCCGCTACACCTGCTGGGAGGGTCGCCTGTTCCGGATCATCTTCCGCGTCGACTGCGCCGAGATGGAGCCCGAAGACTGCCTCGAGATCCTCGCCGCCGAACTCGACGCCCGCTACGGGCTGACCCTGATCGACATCCACGACGGCTCGCAGCCGCTCAGTCACGTCACGAGCTCGGTGCGCCGTTACGTCACCCGCGGCGGGGCGCTGGTGCAGCTCAGCCTGCGCCGGGAAGGGCTCGCCTGGGAGATGCCGCGGGTCGAGATGGTCGACTACGGGACCCTCCAGCGCGTCGCGCTCGCCTCCAACCCCGAATACCGGGTCAAGACCCTGCTGGTCCCCGCCGACTACGCCGAAGCGCGCTGACGTCCCGCCTTTCTGACCCGTCATCCCCGGGGGAGGGGATGTCCCGCTCCGCTCCCCGTGCTACCATGGAAGCAGCCGCCTGCTCCGGCCCGGGCGCGGCGGAAGGGAGACGAACCGTGAACGCCTACGCCAAGCCGATCAGCGTGCGCTGGTCCGACCTCGACCCCAACGGCCACGTGCGCCACTCGGTCTACTACGATTACGGCGCCGAGCTGCGCATGGCCTTCTTCCACGAGGCCGGCCTCGGGCTCGCGTGGATGGCCCGCCACGGGGTCGGACCGATCCTGTTCCGCGAGGAGGCGCGCTTCTACCACGAACTCCACCTCGGCGACCGGCTGGAGATCGACGCCCGCCTCGCCGGGCTCTCCGCCGACCTGCGCAAGTGGAGCGTCAACCATCGCATCACCCGCGGCGACACGCTCTGCGCCACCCTCGAGCTCGATGGGGCGTGGCTCGACCTGCGCGAACGCCGCCTGGCCGTCCCCCCCGCCGAGCTGATGGAGCACTTTGCGGCCCTGCCGCGCAGCGACGACTTCCGCGAGCTCGTCTGAGCCCTGCACTCAGGGATTTCCTGATAGATTTTTCGAGCCGTTTCTCATAGAGTATCTTCTGTTGTGCTGTGGCCCGGAGGAATCACCCCGTTTTTCCAAATGAACAATCCCCGCTGAACCACGAGCAACCCGCCTGACATCCTCCGCCTGCCGCCTGTTCCGGCACCGCGCCCCGCGGTGTCTTTCGCGAGCCGTTGCGAGGGGATATGTCGTCGTTCTCCACCGGATTGAGCAAGACCCTGCTGCTGAAAGGCCTGCAGTGCCCCCGCGCGCTGTGGCTCGCCAAGCACCCCCCCGCGTTCACCTTTCCGCCCCGCCCCGAGCTCGCGGCGCGCTACGCCGCCGGCACCGAGGTCGGCCAGCTCGCCCAGCGGCTCTTCCCCGGCGGGGTCGAGGTCCCCTACGCGGGGCTCTCGGTCGCCGAGCAGGTCGAGCGGACCCGCGCCCTGATCGCCGAGGGGGCGACGGTGATCTACGAGGCCTCCTTCGCCTACGACGGGATCTTCGTCAAGGTCGACATCCTCGAGCGCGACGGCCACGGCCCCGGCAGCCTGTGGCGGATCCACGAGGTCAAGATGGGGACCTCGGTCAAGCCGGTCAACCTCGACGACGTCGCCATCCAGCTCTACGTCCTCACCGGCTGCGGCCTGCCGGTCTCCGCCGTCAACCTGGTGCACATCGACAACGGCTACGTGCGCGACGGCGCCCTCGACGTCTTCCGGCTCTTCGCCAGCGACGACGTGCTCGAAGAGGCCCGCGCCCGCCAGGAGGTGCTGCCGAGCGTGATCGCCGCCCTGCGCCGCGAGCTGCACAGCGACGACGAACCGTCCATCGACATCGGCCCCCACTGCCACGACCCCTACGCGTGCGACTACATCCCCTGGTGCTGGCGGCACCTCCCCGAGCACTCGGTCTTCGACCTGCGCGGCAGCGGGATCGACAAGTGGACCTGCTACCACCAGGGGCAGATCCGCTTCGACGAGCTCCCCCTCGACGAGCTCAACGCCAAACAGCGCCAGCAGGTCGAGGCGACCCTCAAGCGCGAGGACACGCACGAGCGCGACGCGCTGGTTCCTCGACACCCTCTGGTACCCGCTGGTGCACCTCGACTTCGAAACCTTCACCACCCCGGTGCCGCAGCTCGACGGCACCCGCCCCTACCAGCAGGTCCCCTTCCAGTACTCGCTGCATATCCAGCAGGAGCCCGGCGGCGAGGCCGAGCACCGCGAATTCCTCGCCGAGCCCGATACCGACCCGCGCCGGCCGCTGCTCGAGAGCCTGCTCGCCGCGATCCCTCCAGGGGCCTGCGTGCTCACCTACAACCAGGCCTTCGAGAAGGGGGTGCTGCGCGAGCTCGCGGTTCACTGTCCCGACACCGCCGAACCGATCGAAGCAATCCTCGACAACGTGCGCGACCTGATGGTCCCGTTCCGGCGGCGCGACGTCTACCGCTGGCGGATGAACGGGTCGTTCTCGATCAAGGAGGTCCTGCCGGCGATGGTCCCCGAGCTCTCCTACGCGGGGCTCGCGATCGCCGACGGAGAGGCGGCCATGCAGGCCTACCACACGATGTGCGCCCTCGAACCGGGGGAGGAGCGGGAGCAGCTGCGCGCGGCGATGCTCGCCTACTGCCGGATGGATACCTGGGCGATGGTGAAGATCCTCGAGGAGCTGCAGAAGCTGGTCTAGCGGCAGGCCCGGGGTACGGGGCGCCGGTTTCGGTATTTTGTGCATGTGACGGAGGGAAGATGTCTGAGCGCTACTCGATCGTGTTCAGCGGCGAGGTTGTCGAAGGGTGCAGCGAAAAAGAGGTGCAGGAAGCGCTGTCCGAGGCGTTCTGCCTGCCGCTGCAGAGGGTGGAGCGCCTCTTTGCCGGCAAGCCGGTGGTGGTCAAGCGGGGGCTCGATATCGAGACGGCCGAAAAGTACCTGAAGCTGTTCTGCGATGCCGGTGCCGTCTGCACGTTGCGCTTCGAGGATTCGGAATACGACGCGGCCCAGAATCTCAAAGAGGATCCCTCCGCCCGGGAGCACGGTACGGGGACGGAATTCGCCCCTCCGCCGTCGCCGCTGGAAGCGTCGGCGCTGGTGGCGGTCCCGAGCGGTTTCTGGCGCAGGTTCTTCGCGTTCCTGATCGACGGCCTCGTGCTCGCGATCCCCGGCTGGCTGCTCGGCGTGGTCTTCTACGACCAGCTGGTCCGGATGGGGCAGGCGGGGAGGCTGATCGGCTTCACCATCGCCCTCTGCTACTTCGCGATTCTGAACAGCTCGATCGGCCATGGCCAGACCGTCGGCAAGCGGCTGCAGAAGATCCGCGTGGTCGACCTGCAGGGTGAGACCATCCCGCTCAAACGGTCGATTCTTCGCTACCTGCTGCTCTGGCTGCCGTTCTTCTGCAACGGGCTCAACGTGGGGAGCGGGTCTCTCTGGCTGGCAATCCCCCTGGCGTTGATCCTGTTCGGCCTCGGCGGCGGGATCGTCTACCTGTTCGTGTTCAACCGCCGCGACAGGCGCTCCCTTCATGACCTCTGGGCGCGGACCATGGTCGTGGCCACCGCGCCTCCGGGGAAGCCACATCTGCGTCCGGTGTGGCGCGGGCACTTTGCCATCCTGGCGGTGATTCTCGTCGGGATCACGGTCACGGCGGCGACGATGATTCCCCGCCTGCTGCAGCAGCAGCCCATCGCCGAGATGCTGACGCTGCAGCAATCCCTCGCCGAGGAGGCCGACGTTCACGCGGTCGCCCTCCAGACCGGCCTGAACCCCTTCGGGGAGAACGCGACCCAGTGGTTGTCGGTGAACGTGGTTCTGGCCGACCCGGACCTCGATCTCGAGGAAGCGGCTCAAAAGTATGCGCGGCTGGTCCTGACGCGCTACCCGCAGGCCGATGCCAAGGACCTGCTGCTGGTGAACGTGACGCTCGGTTTCGATATCGGGATCTCCTCGGGCTGGAAGAACCAGAGGTTTGCCCATTCGCCGAGCGAGTGGCGTGAATTGCTCGATCTGAGGAGCATCTAGCCTCTCGGTTTGAGCCGACGCAGCTGTACCCGGCGATGCTCGCCTACTGCCGGATGGATACCTGGGCGATGGTGAAGATCCTCGAGGAGCTGGAGAAGCTGGCCGGGCGGGACACGGGAGCCTGAGCGATGGGAGTGGCCATGAAATTCGATCTCAGCGAAGTCTGGCCCGCGCTGCTGCGGGTGCTCGCGCGCTTCCCCCTGGCGTTGCTCGCGGGGTGCGTCTGCGCGGCGACGACCATCGCCATGGAGCGCCTCGGCAACGACGACGACAAGTGGCTGATGCGGATCTTTCTCAGCGCGGTCATCGCCTTCGTGCTGCTGCTCGTCCTGCAGCTCGGGAGTGAACGGCGGGGGGATCGGCCGCTGAAGCGCTTCGCCCTGCAGGGGGGGGGCGTGGCGGCGGCGCTGCTCTACTGGGCCTTCGCCACCCGTCCCGAGGAAGGTACGGCGACGCTCATCGGCTTCGCCATGCTGCTGACGGCCCTGCTGCTCGGCCTCTCGCTGGTCACCTTCCGGGGCCGCGGCGAGGCGCTGCCGTTCTGGCAGAACAGCATGCTGCTGTGGCTGCGCCTCCTCTACGCCTGGCTGGTCTCCTGGCTGCTGCAGCTCGGCCTCGCCGCGGCGCTGACGAGCATCGACTACCTGTTCGGCGTCACGATCCCCGACCACCTCTACTTCGACCTGTGGATGGTGCTGACCTTCGTCCTCGCGCCGC
>QKBP01000117.1 GCA_003246035.1 Desulfuromonadaceae bacterium
CCTCCCCAAGGACCTGACCCTCGCCTTCCTCGAAGCCGAGAGCGGACACGCCGGGGCCACCATTCGCACCATGGTCCAGTACTGCTTCAGCTACGATCCGGGGCAGAAAACCTATGTCTTTAACCTGCTGCGCGTCTCGGCCACGGTGATTCTCGCGACGCTCGGCATCTTCCTCGCCTTCCTCGTCTGGGGCGGGAAAAAACCACGCAAGGGTCCCAAAACATGAACGACATGACCGCAACGACCCCGCCGGGGCGAGGATTCTTCGCCGACGGGCGCTACCCGGGGATCTTCGGCTGGATCTTCTCCACCGACCACAAGCGCATCGGCCTGCTCTACCTGTGGAGCATCGTCACCTTCTTCTGCGTCGGGGTGCTGCTCGGACTGCTGATCCGCCTCGAGCTCTTCTCCCCCGGCGAAACCATCATGGGGGCGCAGACCTACAACGCGGTGTTCACCCTGCACGGGGTGATCATGATCTTCCTGTTCATCATCCCGGGGATCCCGGCGGCCTTCGGCAACCTGATCATGCCGATTCAGATCGGCGCCCGCGACGTCGCCTTCCCCCGCCTCAACCTGCTCTCCTGGTGGCTGTACATCGGCGGCGCGACCCTAGCGCTGACCTCGCTGTTCACCGGCGGCGGCCCTCCCGACACCGGCTGGACCTTCTACGTCCCCTTCTCGACCCAGACCAGCACCAACGTCTCGCTGGCCACCCTGGCGGTGTTCACCCTCGGCTTCTCCTCGATCCTCACCGGCCTGAACTTCGTCACCACCATCCACCGCCTGCGCACCGAGGGGATGACCTGGATGCGCCTGCCGCTCTTCACCTGGTCGCTCTATGCCACCGCCTGGATCCAGGTCCTCGCCACGCCGGTGCTCGGCATCACCGTGGCCCTGGTCTTCGCCGAGCGGGTCATCGGCACCGGGCTGTTCGACCCGGCCCAGGGGGGGGACCCGATCATGTTCCAGCACCTGTTCTGGATCTACTCCCACCCGGCGGTCTACATCATGGTCCTGCCGGGGATGGGGGTGGTCTCCGACATCGTGCCGGTGTTCGCGCGCAAACCGGCCTTCGGCTACAAGGCGATCGTGGTCTCGAGCCTCGCCATCGCCTTCGCCGGCTCGCTGGTCTGGGCGCACCACATGTACACCAGCGGCATGAGCGACCTCGCGGTCATGGTCTTCTCGTTCCTGACCTTCATCGTCGCCATCCCTTCGGCGATCAAGGTCTTCAACTGGCTGGCGACCCTGCACAAGGGCTCGATCCTGCTCGACCCGCCGCTGCTCTTCGCGCTCTCCTTCATCCTGCTCTTCACCATCGGCGGACTGACCGGTCTGGTTCTCGGCTCCGCTGCCACCGACGTTCACGTGCACGACACCTACTTCGTGGTCGGCCACTTCCACTTCACCATGTTCGGCGGTACCGGCATGGCGTTCTTCGCCGCCATGCACTACTGGCTGCCGAAGATCTACGGACGGATGTACGACAAGGCCGTGGCCACGGTCTCCTGGGGGATCATCTTCGTCGGCTTCTGCATCCTCTACATCTCCATGAAGATCGTCGGCATCCAGGGGATGCCGCGACGTTACTTCGACTATCTCCCCGAGTTCACCGGGCTGAACCAGCTCGCCACGGTCGGATCGTGGATTCTCGCGGTCGGCCTGGTCATGATGTTCTTTAACATCATCCGCGGCTGTCTCAAGGGCGCACCCGTCGGCCCCAATCCCTGGGGAGGAGCGAGCCTCGAATGGCAGATTCCCTCTCCACCGCCGACGGAGAACTTCGGCGAGGAAGACCCGGTCGTGACCCACGGCCCCTACGACTTCAAGAAGGCGGGGGTCCTATGAGCGGGCACGTCCACAAGGACTACACCGGCGCCAAATTCGGGATGTGGCTGTTCCTCTTCACCGAAGTGCTGCTGTTCGGCGGGCTGTTCATCCTCTACGCGGTCTACCTGGCCCGCTACCCGAAGGAGTTCGTCTCGGCCGGCTCGCAACTCAACGTCTGGTTCGGAGGGGGGAACACCCTGGTGCTGCTGACCAGCTCCCTGTTCGTGGCGGTCTCGATCACCGCCCTGCGGCGCGGCGCGAAGCGCCTGTGCCTCGGCCTGCTCGGCGCCACCATCGCCTGCGCCGCGCTGTTCATGGTCAACAAGTTCTTCGAGTGGAGCGCCAAGATCGGCCACGGCATCTACCCCGGCTCCGAGCACCTCAAGGAGATGCTCCCGGGGGAGATGGTCTTCTTCAACATCTACTACCTGACCACCGGACTTCACGGCCTGCACGTGGTGATCGGCGCCATCGTCCTGGCCGTGACCATGGTCCTGATCAAGCGCGGCCGGGTCGATGCCGACGACTGGGTCATCCTCGAGAACGCCGGCCTCTACTGGCACCTGGTCGACCTGATCTGGATCTTCATCTTCCCGCTCTATTACCTGATCCTGCACTGAGGGGTGAGTCATGAGTCAAGAACACGCGCACATTGTCCCCTACAAGACCTTCCTGCTGGTCTGGGTCGCCCTGCTGATCCTGACCGGCACCACCGTCGCGGTGGCGCAGTTCAACCTCGGGGTTCTCAATATCTGGGTGGCGCTCGGCATCGCCTCGCTCAAATCGGGGCTGGTGATCGCGTTCTTCATGCACATGAAGTATGAGCAGCGCCTTTTCAAGCTGGCGCTATTGAGCGCGCTGCTGATCCTGGCCGTTTTCATCGGCTTCACGTTCTTTGACGTGCTGTACCGCTGATCCCAAGGAGTGGCCGTGAATCCTGCACTTTTGACAACCACCGAAGCTGTCGACACCGCCTTCTACGTGATCTTCGGCATCAGCGCGCTGATGCTGGTCGGCATCACGATTGCGATGCTCTGGTTCATCTGGCGCTACAACCGCAAGCGCCAGCCCGTGCCGCTGAGCCAGAAGGACCACAACCTCTGGCTCGAGGTCGTCTGGACCATCATCCCGACGCTGCTGGTCACGCTGATGTTCTGGTACGGCTGGGAAGGATACCTGTCGCTGCGAACCGTCCCCGAGGGGGCGATGCCCGTCAAGGCCCAGGCGCGCATGTGGTCGTGGCTCTTCAGCTACGAGAACGGCGCCACCTCCGACAAGCTCTACGTCCCGGTCGGACAGCCGGTGAAGGTGGAGCTCAGTTCGGTCGACGTGCTCCACAGCTTCTACGTCCCGGCATTCCGGGTGAAGCGCGACATGGTCCCCGGCATGACCACCTACCTCTGGTTCGTTGCCGACCGCGCGGGGAGCTTCGACCTCTTCTGCGCCGAGTACTGCGGGGTGGGGCACTCGGCGATGATCACCACCGTCGAGGCCCTCCCGGAGCAGGAGTTCCAGGCCTGGCTGGCAGAGGAAAAGCCCGCCACGAAAACCTCTCAGGGCGAGGAATTGCTCGTCTCCCTCGGCTGCCTCGGATGCCACAGCCGTGACGGTTCACGCCTGGTCGGCCCAAGTTTCCAGGGACTCGCCGGAAGCCAGGTCACGGTCGAGCGAGACGGTGAAGAGATCGAGCTGCGTCGCGATGAAGAATACCTGCGCCGGGCGATTCTCGAGCCGTCCGCTGAAATCGTGGACGACTTCCCCCCGGTCATGCCCTCCTATGCCGACCAGCTCGACGAATCCCAGCTGCAGGCCCTGGTCGACACTTTGCTCGGACGGGAGAGCTCGCCGGCCAAACCCGACGGCGCCAAGCTCGCCGCGGACAGCGGCTGCCTAGGCTGCCACTCGACCGACGGCTCCCGCCTGGTCGGGCCGAGCTTCAAGGGGATCTCGGGCCGGGAGACCGTGTTGAGCAGAGACGGCCAGACGCTCACCGTTCCCGCCGATCGCGACTACCTGCGTCGGGCGATCCTCGACCCGGGTTCGGAGATCGTCGAAGGCTACCCCCCGGCGATGCCCTCCTACGGCCACCTTTCCGACCAGGAGATCGAAGCCCTGCTCGACTACCTGGAGGAGATCAGGTGATGCCTTCCGGTTCGCCCCGCAGCTCCCGAACGAGTGATCTGCTGCTCCTGGTGCGTCCACGTCTCTCGTCCATGGTCGCCCTCGCCACGCTCAGCGGCTACCTGGCCACTCCCGTGACGGCCTCGCTGCGACACGCACTATGCCTGGCCTTCGGGGTGTTCCTGCTGACCGCGGCCGCCTCTTCCTTGAACCAGGTCCAGGAAAGGGCCGAGGATCGCCTGCAGCCACGCACCTGCAACCGCCCGGTTGCCAGCGGCCGGATGTCTCCCCGCTCAGCTCTTCTGTTGGCTATGCTGCTGCTGTTCTCCGGCTTGCTGCTGCTATCTTCAGTTTCGCCGGCTGCGGCAGCGATCGGCGCAGCCGCTGTCGCCTGGTACAACCTGCTCTACACCCCGCTGAAAAAACGTTCGTCTCTGGCGCTGCTGGTTGGCGCCCTCGGCGGTGCGGCTCCGCCTCTGCTCGGCTGGGTCGCCAGCGGCGCCTCCCCGTTCGAACCGCGCGCCGTACATCTCTACCTGCTGCTGGTGCTCTGGCAGGTTCCCCACTTCTGCTGTCTCTCCCTGCGCGACAACCTGCGCTGTCAGCAGATCGGGCTCAAAATCATTCCCCGTCAATGGAACACCTTCCAGGTGATACGCCAGGTGCGCCTCTGGACCCTGGGACTCGGGGTGCTTCTGCTCGGTTCCCTCCCTCTCGCCCTGCTGCATTCGACTCCCGGCAAACTGCTGGCCCTGGGCCTGGCTCTCTGGTGTGCCAGTCTCTTTATCGCAGGACAACGATCCTGTGACACCCGTCAATGGGCGACTGCGACCGGGTTAAAGCTCCACGTAGTCCTGGCCGGTTCGCTGCTGCTGCTTGCCATCGATCCCCTGATACCTTTCTAGACCAATTCCTGTCCTGTCTCTGGGAACCGAAAAGCTCCGGCTGCGCGTCTAGAGCGGCATCCTCTGCTGCGTGCTGGCATTCGGCACCTTTTTCACCATCCCACGGATACGGTGACCTCGTCCCGAAAGTTTCTTGCTGTCGTCCTGATCGCCACAGGGGCCAGCCTGACCGAGATCTTCATCAATATACGCACGCAGGATGTGAAAGAGCAGAAACCGCAGGCCGGGCACCGGATTGACTGCCTGGAAGCACTCCGGAGCGGATACTCTTTCATCTTTCCACTGGCGGTACGCAACAACCTTCCTGCAAAAATCAGCGGAGCACCGTCATGAACTGTCGGGAGCTTCGAAGAGCTTCCCACTCCTCGGTTTCATGCAACCGGAACAGCCCACAGGCTGCCCGGTAGTTCGCGTGAGCGCCTTGGACGCACTGATTGACACTGTAAGCACATCTAGAATCCGTCAAATCACCATGCGGCAGAAGCAACACCCTCTTCTGTATTTTCAATAAGTTGAATAATCGCATATTGCCCCAGCAACAGGTCGTAATTATGATTTTTTTAATTATTTTATATTATTAGACTTTTCTTACGTTAAATCACGGTACCTGTCCGGGATTCCCTGTTACACATCCCATAAATACCCTCGCAAAACTTGCGAGAATATGTGGAGTTGTGCCCAATCAAGCATTTAAGTGCCCAAATAGACGGATGTTTCTCTATTTAATCCTTGATATATAGGCCTATTGGCATACTCCCTGCTCACCCCCTAGCTTAATGATATTTAATTATTTTTCTTAAACAGTCCCGGGAAGGGAGGGCTTGGCCGCAGGGACAGGGGAAACCGAACGCGGCGCGGAGACATGTTGATCGACCAATTGAAGAATTCCAAATGAGGAAGAAGGAGGAACAAAACTATGCGTAAACTCTTGACCACCATCCTGAGCCTGGTTCTGGCCAGCGGTATCGCCCAGGCCGGCACCATCGTCAACTGGGACATGAGCGATGTGACCCTCGGCACTCCGACCAACATCGCCCAGCCCGACTTCGTCTTCGACCAGTTCAACGTCACCGAGCCCTACTCGCTGGTCGACCCCAACACCGGCAACCCCGCCGAAGACGGCTTCATGCCGAGCGGCTACGCCAAGTACGTGGTCGGCGTCAATCTGCTCCCGAACGGTGCCATGACCTGGAAAGAGCGCGACACCCAGGGCCCCGGCCTGAGCGTCGTCACCGGCGACGATGTCACCGGCAGCAACTGCATCATGTCGGCCGGTTGGAACCCCGACTCCACCCCCGATGCCACCCAGATGAGCGACTGGTGGGGCGTCGACCTCAAGCAGTGCTCCGATCCCTTCCAGTCGAGCAAACGCTTCAAGTCGGTCAGCTACACGCTTGACGCCCCGCTCGACCTGACCTTCAACGTCAAAGCCAACGGCCAGACCGACGTCTACCGGGTGCTGCAGAAATACGGTAACCACACCGGTGCACGCGTCACCGGCTACACTACCCAGATCGGCTTCAAGGACGCCAACGGCAACTTCACCGAGGCCCAGTCCGGCCAGGGTCTCGCCTTCTGCCTGAAAAACGGCAACATCTACTCCAACGACAACCCGACCCCGAGCACCATGGCCAACCAGGGCGAACTCGACTCGCTGATGGCCCACGGCCTGTTCGGCGCGCCGGACAAGCATCACACCACTTCCGGCTACTTCAACCCCTACGTGCGTGCCACCTTCGGCCTGCTCGCCGGCGAGACCCACATCGTCACCACCGGCCTGTCCGCAGTGCACCGCGACCTGTTCGGCGAGTGGCTCCCGGCCGACCAGATGAAGGGGGGCTACTTCTTCGACGACGACAGCAACCCCTACACCGACAACGCCCTGATCGCCAACTGCGACGGCAACTTCGACGAGGAAGCGGCCCTGGCAGGAGCGCCGAACGCCGGTTGCGACGGCCAGTGGCAGTCCTATCGTGCGAGCTATGTCGTCACCCAGAACCCCGACGGGAGCTACACCATCCCGGCCTCGGTCGGCACCGACGTGCGGGCCCCGATCCCGGTCCCGGCGGACGTGATCGCAGCCTGGGGGAGTGACCCGCAGTGGATTCCGGCCGACATCGACGACCTCGCCAACGTCAACATCAACGAGTACATCAGCCTCAGCAACGTCGCCAACTGGCCGACCGCCGATTCCGAAGGCAACGCCAGCTTCACCATCCGCCTGACCCCGACCTTCGATGTCAATGCCGCCCAGACTGAACCGGGCGTCGCGACACCGGAAGATTTCGTGGTGACCATCAGCGCCCCGACCTCGGTGCTCTGATCGCGGACGCGCAGGCTGAACAACCGTTTAACCTAACTGGAGGAAGATAAATGAAAATGACGCGCATTCTGATGCTGGCGATGCTGGTCGCCTTTGTTACCGTCTCCCTGGCTTCGGCCGGGACCCAGGTTCTCAAGAACCAGTCGACCACCGTGTCGGCCAAGATCGAAAACAAGACCGGCCGCTCGGTGCCGGCCGCCGTCAAGCTGACCGGCTACGACGATACCGGCAATATCATCGGCCATCTGTGCCGCGAAGCTTACCTGAGCGCCTACCGCCCGACCACCCTCGAGTTCGCCTGGCAGGCCCCCGGCTATGCAACCGGCGTCTACTGGTCATCGAAGGTGGAAAAGTACGGCGATTGCCCTTCGACCGACAGCTACGAGCACGACGACGATTATCATTTCGACAGCTACGATCATGACGATGACGACGAGCACGACGACGGCGACGATCATCATTGATCGGGACCGTGCCTGACCCTGAAGCCCCCGGCAATCCGGGGGCTTTTTTTATTTCATAACGGGAACTTGTAAACAATCGAAACGGGGATAACGTTGACGTTAGTTGCCATTTGTTTTCACGAAGGTAAGGAGAGCACCATGAAACGGACACACATAGAACCGCAGGGTCGACCCCTCGCACCCCAAACCGCTCCCCCCAACCTGACACGACCGGTCTGGAACGATGCGCAGGTGACCTGCAAGGAGTGCCGCTACAACGACCAGGACATCGACACCTTCCCCTGCGCCACGTGCCACATCCGCCACTGAACGGCGCCCACCGGCTCCTGCCCCGCGACTCCGCCACGCCCCAGCGGAGCCCCCCTGAGGGTCCCTGCGGGGGCCCATCAAAGCAGGCTCGACTGGCATTTTCCCCGGAAGCGTGCTAGAAAATTCATTCTGCCAATGAATGCGCCATACAGGAGGCTGCCATGAGTCATTTTGCCCTGACCGTTGTCGGACGGGATCGTCCCGGCATCGTTTCCGAAGTCACGGAAATCCTTTTTCGCCTCGGCTGCAACATCGCCGACTCCAGCTGTTCCATTCTCGGCGGGCAATTCGCCATGATCCTGATCCTGTCGCACCCCGAATTCTCCAGCCGGGAAGATTTCGGCGACGCCTTCGCCCCGCTCGAGGCCAACAACCTGTCGGTTCTGCTACGCACCCTCAGACCTGGCGGGGAGAAACGGCCCGACCTGTACGGCGAGATCTGCATGATCTCGGTCTACGGCGCCGACAAGCCTGGAATCGTCTTCCAGGTAGCCAAGATCCTCGGCGACCACCAGATCAACATCACCGACCTCAACACCAAGCTGATCGGCAGCGAAGAACGCCCCGTCTACGTCATGATGATCGAGGCCGTCCTCCCCGAAGGTCGGAGCGTCGATGAGATCGAGGAATGGATGGCACAGGTCAAGCAGCAACTCGAAGTCGACATCTCGGTGCGATCCATCACCCCGGTGGAGCTCTGATTCATGCCCGCGCAACCGATCCGGGTCTACCCCGACCCGATCCTCAAGAAAGTCTGTTCCCCGGTCGCCCATATCGACGAGGAGGTCGATGCCCTGGCCCAGGACCTCATCGACACCATGCTCGATTCCGGACACTCGGTCGGCGTGGCCGCCCCGCAGATCGGCGTGAGCAAAAGGGTCGTGGTGGTCGACGTCTCACGCAGTAAACTCGGCGCCAAGGAGAACCATGGTCTGTTGCTGATGATCAACCCCGAAATCATCGAGCGGGAGGGGGAAAAAACCATGCGCGAAGGGTGCATGAGCGTTCCGGACTACACCGGCAACGTCACCCGTGCCAAACGGGTCATGGTCCAGTTTCTCGACCGCTCCGGACACGAACGGGTCGTCCGCGCCAAGGGGTTCGAGGCGGTCGCCATCCAGCACGAGCTCGACCATCTCGACGGCTTTCTGTTTCTCGACCGGGTTTCCAGCCTCAAGACCGACGTCTTCCGTCGCAAGACCTGACCCCCCGCAGTGAACCAGCTCCGTGCTACACTGATGCCAGAGCCCTAGCCCTGGAGGTGGTCATGCCCAAAATCTTGCTCCTCGTGCTGGCCTTACTGGCCAGCCTCCCGTTGCCCGCTATCGCGCTTGACGACGGCAGAGCCCTGGCGGGGCTCAGCGAAGCGCCGGTCATCTACGATCTCCGCACCGACAAGCCCGACGCACTCGCCTTCATGCTCGGCGTCATTGCCGATACCCGGCAGAGCATGCAGGTTCAGGGGGTCAAGGGCGAGACGGTCGTCAGCATGCGCGGCCCGACGGTCAAGATGCTGGTGGAAGATAACCGGGTCGGCACACCCGTGCAGAGAGAGACTCTCGCCTCGCGCCTCAAAAATCTGGCAAACCAGGGAGTACGCCTGGAGGCGTGCGGTTATGCGCTGTCGTTGTTTGCTCTCGACCCCGAGGACCTTCTCCCGGGCGTCACGGCCGTGGGAAACAGCCTGATCTCGCTGATCGGCTACCAGAACCGTGGCTATGCTTTGGTGGCCATGAACTGAAAAAGCGGCAACGCCTGAAAGGCGCTGCCGCTTTTTAATCCTGCGAAGCGTGGTCGTCCTAGAGGCGGGACTTGAGTTCCTTGACCACGTCGTTCACGCATTCTTCGGCCAAGGCCCGGACGCCGACTTCCAGGATCGTCGACTGGCGGCTTGACAGGTCGAAGAACTCGAGCCGGTAGGTGACCTCCATCAGCACCCCGCGAGCCGGCGCCACCGTTTCGTGGCGCTCCACCAGGGTGCCGAAAAGGATCATTTTCGGGGTGTGCTGCATGCCGGCGAAGCGCTGGACCTCGTCAGGCGTCATCCCGCGGAGCTTCTGGGCGGTCTTCTCGACGTCGTCGACATCCCCCTCGAACAGGAACTCGGTGCGGAACAGCCCTTCGGTTTTCAGGCGGGCGGCGAAATTGGCCGCCTCTTCGCCGCGGGCGATGTAGAAGGCCTGCTCGGTCTTGGCGAAAGGCGCGTAGACCAGCAGGTCACCGCCGCCCTTCAGACCGGCCAGGTCGCCCTGGATCACGGCAAACGACTTGACGCCGTCCCCGGAGGCGGAGAGCTTACCGTAAATCACGCCGCACCCGCCGAGCAGGAGCAGCAGGACCATCACGATCGGGAGACGCATCAGTTTCATGTCAGTATCCTTTGCTTATCTTGTGGCATCGCGTGCAGTCGTCCGAATTCGAATGATGGACGCGCTGGCTGATGTCGTGGCAGCCAATACAGTCATCGGGGGCTCGCGCCTCGCGGTGGGCCTCGGTATTGGTCTGGCGGGGTGAATAGATCGGGATACGCTTAACGCAGGCCGGCAGCACCAAGAGCAGCATGAGCAGAGCAGGCACAGAAGGATGGATCTCACGTGAATCCTCCTCGGGAAATGGGCAACTACAGACTCGGAGTTCAATCGAATGCAAAGAGTTTACACAATGCACCACTTGCTGTCGAAAAAAAATCTCTTAACGCTGGCGATCGTTTTATTGACCGCGTGCAGCGCTCCCCACGCGCAACGGCTCAGGGATCTCCCCGGACCCTACGGCTCCCTGACCGTCGACATCTACGGTTTCCGGGATCTGAAGGGAGACGTGCTGCTCAGCCTGTTCCTGAACGGGGACGGTTTTCCGGACGACACCGGGAGGGCACTGGTCAACCTGAGCCTTCCCGTAGATTCGGGGAGAGTCCGCTTCGAACTCCCGCCCCTCCCCTACGGGACCTACAGCTACAGCGTCCTCCACGACGAGAACCGCAACGGTCGCATGGACAGCTCGCTGCTCGGCATCCCGCGCGAAGGCTACGCCTTCTCCAACGACCTGGAAGGGAACTACGGACCGCCGCCCGGCGAAGAGGCCCTCTTCGAGCTCGCCGCCCCCCCCCAGGAACATGCCTTGCGCATCCACTATTTCAAACGCAAGGGGAAGAGGTTCGGACCGTTCGGGAACTGATCAGCGCGAGGCGAGATCGGCGACGACCCGCTCCGCGGTGCGCCGCGCGGCAAGGGTGCAGTCGTTGATGCCGACGCCGGCGAAGGCGTTGCCGGTGACGTACAACCCCGGAGACCCGGCAAGGCCTTCCTCGACGGCGGCGACCCTGGCGGAATGCCCCACGATGTACTGGGGGATTGCCCGTTCATGCCGGTAGATCCGTACGAAATCGGGAGAGGCCTCGATCCCCATGATCGCCTTGAGGTCGCCGCGGACCAGCTCCTCGACCTCGGCATCGCTGCGCCGGATGGCCTCGGGGTTAGTCGCGCCACCCATCATGCTGCGCAACAGCACGTGCCCTTCGGGAGCACGATGCGGGAAGATGCTCGAGTCCCACAGGGTGCCGAGGGTCGGCCGTTTCTCTCCCTTGGCGTTGAGGTAGCCGAAGCCCATCAGGTCATGGGGAATCTTGTCCCGCTGATACCCGAAGCAGATCACGTTCATCGGGGCGTAGGGGATTGCCTCGAGGATCTCTGCGGCCTGCGGTGCGTGCGCGCGCAGCATGCCGGCCAGGGCATGGGCCGGTGCGGCGCTGACCACCACCTCGGCCTCGAATTCGCTACCATCCTCAAGATGCAGGCGATAGCCGCCGTCACCCCGGATGACCTCGCGCACCCCGGACGAAAGACGGGTCGTCCCGCGCAGCCCCTGGGAGACCGCATCGGTGATCTGCTGGATACCGCGGTCGAAGGAGGTCAGTACACCGCCCGGTCCCGCGGCGCTGGCAACGCTCTTGCCCGCCTTCTGTTCGGCCTTCTTTTTCTTTGCCAGGCGGATCATCGCCTTGATCAGGCCGCCGTACTCCTGCTCCAGCTCGTGAATGCGCGGAAAGCAGCTCTTGAGGCTCATGGTCTCAGGATCACCGGCGAAAATTCCCGAGACCATCGGCCCGATCAGCTTGTCGAGTGCCTCGGCCCCGAGACGCCGGCGGGCGAACTCGGCCAGGGTCTCGTCGACACCGTCACGGCGGGCGGGGATCATCGGTTCCATGGCCAGACGCAGCTTCCCGGGCCAGCTGATCAGTCCCGACTTGAGAAAGGCCGGGCCGTTTTCCGGCAGGCGGTGCAGGGTCCTGCCGGCGTAGATGTAACGCTTGCGGGCGTTGTCGTTCGAGCGCAGCAGGCGGTCACGAATCGCCAGCTGGTCGCACAGTTCGAGGGTGGAGGGTTTGCTGTCGAGAAAGCCGTTCGGACCCCATTCGCACAGGTACCCGTCTTCCCTGAGGCTCAGGATCTTGCCGCCGGAACGATCGCGCCGTTCCAGAACCGTCACGGAGACATCCAGGTTGTTTTCTGCGGCAAGCTGTTCGACGGCGTAGGCAGTGGCGAGCCCGGAAATTCCGGCACCGATGACGGCGATGCGGGTCATAGGACCTCCTTGGAAGGTGGGGAATCGGGGAGCGCCAGCATCTTAACCGAGCACCGCAGACGGGTCAACCGGCCTCAGTCGTTCGCCGGGGGGAGATAGCGGTAGCCGATGCCGTGCACCGTCAGCAGGTAGCGGGGCACTGCGGGTTCGGGCTCAATCTTCTTGCGCAGCTGGGCGATGTGCTGATCCAGGGTCCGGGTCGTCCCGAAGTAGTCGATGCCCCAGACCTGGTTGAGCAGCTCGTTGCGGCTGAGGACCTCTCCCGGACGGGAAGCCAGAACCTCCAGCAGCTTCATCTCCCGGGCGCTCAGGGGGAAGCGCGAATCGCCGAGCTCCCCTTCGAAACAGCGCCGGTCGATCCGCGCCGCTCCGAACCGGAAGACCGGCTCCGCCACCGGGCAAACGTGGCTGGTGCGGCTGCGTCGCAGCGCCGCGGCGATCCGGGCCCGGAGCTCGTGAACGCCGAACGGCTTGGTGATGTAGTCGTCGGCGCCGAGCTCCAGGCCAAGGACCTTGTCGATCTCCTCCCCCTTGGCGGTCAGCATCAGCACCGGGACCTGGCGATCCTTCTCCCGCAGGCGCCGGCAGACATCGTAACCGTTGACCTCCGGCATCATGACGTCGAGCAGCACCAGGTCGGGGCTGCGTTCGAAAAAAACCTTCAGGGCCTCGGCACCGTCACCCACGGCCAGCACCTGGTACCCCTCGGCCTCGAGGGTCTCGACCAACCCCTCGCGCAGATTCCGGTCGTCCTCAGCCACGAGGATCGTTTCACGCTTCATGGCGCCCCTCCTTCGCCGGCAGCACCAGCTCGAAACACCCTCCGCGTTGCTGAGCCACGTAGCGCAACTCCCCCCCTTGGGCACGTGCCAGCTGGCGGGCGATGCTCAGCCCGAGACCGCTGCCCGGATGGCGGGTCGTCAGCGAGTCGTCGACGCGATGGAATTTGTCGAACACCCTGTCCCGGTGGGCCTCGGGGACACCCGGACCGTGATCGCAGACCCGCACCGTCAGTCCACGCTCCTCCGCGGCAACGTGAACCCCGAGATACCCGCCGTCACGGGCATACTTGAGGGCATTGTCGAGGAGGTTGAGCAGGGTCTGCTCGAGGGCGTCGCGGTCCCAGTCGATCGGCGCGGGCGCCGGGGGAAGGTGCAGGTCGAGCTCCATGTCCGCCTCGGCGATCCGGTGCTGCTGCCGGTCGAGCAGTTCGGCGATCACCTCACGGGCATCGAAACGCTCCGTCCGGTAGTGTCTGAGCCCCTGCTCCAGGCGGCTGAAGTCGAGGACATTGTTGACCAGCCGCGTCAGGCGCTGGCACTCCACGTCGATGACGTCGGTGTAGCGCCGGCAGCGTTCGCCGTCGGGGAGCTGCTCCCGCAGGAGCTCCGTGTACATCCGGATCGTCGTCAGCGGAGTCTTCAGTTCATGGGAGACGTTGGCCACGAAACTCGTCTTGCGCAGCGCGTCGCGGGCATGGCGGCGCGTCTCCCAGAGCATCAGCCCCCCCCCGAACAGGATCGCGGCAACGAAGCTCCCCACCAGCAGGGAGCCGAACAGCAACACGCCCCCCCCCTGCCCCAGCCCCGACGAAGGGAGATAGAGGGCCACCTGCCAGTGAGGCAGCTCTCTCCCGACCGGCACCTCGAGGCGCGCGAGGCCCTCTCCCGCGACCTCTGTTCCGACCCCCTGGAAAAAGACCTCGCCGCGGTCGTCGAGCAGGGCGTAGATCGCACCGTTTTCTCCCTGCGCCGGCAGCCCTTCGAGGAGCCGGGCGAGCAGCGCCATCATCTCCACCTCGAGACCGAAACGCGTCCGGCCATCCTGTTCCGACACCCAGCCGAGCAGGTAGAGGCGGTTCTCCCAGAACCAGGGACGCCAGCCCCGCTCCAAAGAAACGGCCGACGCCGCTGCCGCGGCGACCTGAGGAGCGACCTTGCTGAGCTCACGCAGCTCGGAGCGGGCGGCCAGGTAACCTGCTTCATCCGTGGAGGACGGACGGGGATCCTGAAGAGGTTGATCCCAGGGGAGTCGCTCCGTAAAGAGGGCCGCATAGCGCTGGATAAAATCACGCTCCTCGTCGCTGGCCGGCCGCTCCGGGTCGGGGAACTGCAGCCCCAGACCGCCACGCCAGATGAACACGTTGCGAATCAGCGGGTTCTCGAGCCGCCAACGCTCGAGCTTCTCGAGCCGTTGTTCCGGGGAAATTCCCGCGAGGGTCTCGAGCAGCCCCTCGCGCATCTCGGCGATCGCCAGGTTGAGGTTCGTGGCCAGCGTCTGCAGGCGGTCACGCGCAAGCTGTTCGTCCTGGCGCGCGAGTCGCTGCTGCTCGAGACGTACGCTGCGCAGCGCCAGGGCGCCAATTAGCAGAGTCGGCACGAGGAGCAGGATCCAGGCCCATATCATTGCACGTGAACGTCGCATCTGCCTCTCCAACGCTTCCCCGGGCCGCGACGCGCGGCCCGGGTTTTTTCGCCTAATAGTCCTTCTGCTGAGTCCGCACCTTGAAGCTCTCGGAGCGGATCTCTTTCTTGCGGGACGAAGAGAGCCCCTCGTCACGGAATTCCTCGGCATCCGCCTCAAGCGCTGCGGCCGGTGCCGCGACCGCTCCGAGCCCGACCTCTTCGGCCTGACGTTGCAGCTGCTCGCTCATGAGTTTCAGCTCGCTGGCCGCCTCGTCCTTGCGGCCGGTATTGTAGAGGTCGAGGGCCTTGTCACGCGTCTCGGCGATCTCGTTCTCGACCACCGCCTCGTACACCTCGCGGCTGGCGCTCTTCTTGACCTCGGCCACGCTGGAGGTATATGTGGCCTGGGCCAGGGTCTGAGAACGCTCCGGGCGAGCGGTCAGGGCATTCTCGTACGAGCAGGTCACCCGGGCGAGGTCGATCGACGCGCGGGGGCGCCCTGCCGGCACCTCGACTTCGACCAGGGCGTATTTCTCCTGCCCGCCGTAGAGCTGGTTCATGCCTATTTCAACCCGCTGTCCGCGGATCCGGCCCTCACGGCCGATGATACGCAGCGGCCGCACCCCGTCGGGGCAGTCGATCTCGATAATGACCTTGCGGGCCACCACGCTCAGCACATCCCCCAGTTCGGCGGCGAAAATCCGCGGCAGGTCGACACTCGACTCGACGAAATAGTGATTGCCGTCGCTCTTTTCCGCCAGCCGAGCCATCAGGTCCTCATTGAAATCGGTCCCGACCCCGACCGTCGTCACCGAGATCCCTTCCTTGAGCAGCGCCGCCCCCAGGCGGGCCAGATCGTGTGGAGAGCTCGGACCGACGTTGGCCAGGCCGTCCGAGAGGAGGATCACGCGGTGTACGTAGCCGTCGCCAAGATGTTTGCGGACCTCGGCCGCCCCCTGGCTGACCGCCCCGAACAACGCCGTGTTACCGCCGGGCTGGATCGAGCGGATCCGCTCCTCGATCCAGCCGGTGTTGGAGGCGTACTGGGCGGGGACCAGGGTCTGGACGGCATGATCGTAGACCACCAGCGAAAAGATGTCCCGGGGACCGAGACGGCGCAGGGCTTCGATGGCCGCTTCACGGGCCTTGGCGATCTTGTTGCCGCTCATCGACCCGGAACGGTCGAGCACCAGCGCCAGGTTGACCGGGGGGCGCTCGGCTTCGCGCGGTGCGAAGGGGACATCGAGCGCCACCTTGACGATCGCGGTCTGGGCAATACCCGCCGGAAGCGCGCTGCGGTCGAGGCTGACCTGGCAGCGGACCAGCGCGTCGCTCGCTTCGGCAAGCGGGACCAGCAGCATCAGCAGCAGGGTTAAGCAGGCAACAGGGTGTTTCATCGGCGTGTGTTTCATGACGTCCTCCTCGGGATGTTGGCGGGGAGGCTTCTTCCTCCCGTGCAGGGCCAGTAGAGCATCCCGGCGTCCGGGAGTGGTCATGAGTCGGTCAAAGGTTTGTAAAAAAAATGTCATCACCCGATACGCTTGGGACGCTTGACGCTGCCGGGGGGCATCATTATATTGGCTGCACTTCTCTGCAGCGAGGGACTGATGGGCAAGGACTACTACTCGGTACTGGGGGTCAGCAAACAGGCCACGACCGCCGAGATCAAGAAAGCATACCGCAAACTGGCGCAGAAGTACCACCCTGACCGGAACCCCGGTGACAAGCAGGCCGAGGAGCGCTTCAAGGAGCTCACCGAGGCCTACGCGGTCCTCTCCGACCCGCAGAAGAAGCAGCAGTACGATCAGTTCGGCGACAGCGCCTTCCACCAGCGCTTCTCCCAGGAAGATATCTTCCGCGGCTTCAACATCCACGACATCTTCCATGAGTTCGGCTTCGGCGGCGGCCGCGGGGATGACATCTTCAGTCAGCTCTTCGGTGGCGGCGGCTCCCAGTTCGGCGGCCACCGCACCCGGGTCGTCCGAGGTCAGGACTACAACCTGCGCCTCCCCATCCCCCTGCGCCTGGCGGTGCTCGGCGGTGAGCGACAGGTGGAGTTCCGGGTCGGCAACACCCCCCAGAGCCTCAAGGTCCGGATCCCGGCGGGGGTCGAGGACGGTCAGCGCCTGCGCATCCCCGGCAAGGGGGGAACCAGCCCTTCGGGGGGGCCGGCCGGCGACCTGTTTCTCGACATCAGCGTCGAGAAGGATCCGCAGTTCCGACGCGAGGGGAACGATCTGCTGGTGGAGATCACCATCCCCTTCAGCGCAGCCTGCCTCGGAGCCAGCGTCGACGTCCCCACCCTCGACGGCAGCAAACGCGTCAAGGTCCCGGCCGGCATGTCGTCGGGGGGAAAGATCCGCCTCAAGGGGCTCGGAGTCCCCGGCAAGGGCGATTTGTACGCGGTCATCGAAGTCGCGGTGCCTAAACATCTCGACGATGCGCAGAAGAAGCTTCTGCAACAACTCGGCGAGCTCGGGCTGTAACGCAACTCCCCCACGTCACGGCAAAGGGCCGGCAACCTGCCGGCCCTCCCCTTTCCTTTCACTTATCCGTGTGCCAGAGAGCTATTTCCCCGGAGGAAAATCTTCCAGCAGCTTGCGCACGCTGGCCCGGACCTGGCGGTCCTGTTCCTCGGACGACCCGGCGGCTGAGGCCGTGTAACGGGTCGCAGCGGTCCAGATCGTATTCCCGCTGTAAGAGGACCGGATTGTCAGCTGGACATCGACCTCAATCTTGGGAACGGGCTGGCTCCCTCCGCCCCCCAGCGAAATGAAACCGCCCGAGCCGATCGGCACACCGAGCGAGGCCCCGAGCCCCACCGATCCTCCTGAGACAACCCGACGGGCACGCTGCATCGAAACCCTGAAGTCGGGAGCGGCGTGCTCAGGCTGGTAGCCTTTCGCCTGCAGCTCTGCCTCGACCGCCTGACGCCAGCGCCGCGCCGCAATTTCGTCCCCCGGCTCTTCCGCGACCTCCTCCCATGCATAGGTCTTTAAGGAGGCAAAGTCGAACCACGGATCGAAATCGTGCTGCAGCCGCGACCCGGAACAGGCCACAAGCCACAGCGCACACCCCAGCCACACGACGTAACGGAACATCTTCGGCAACTCCTTACGAATCAGCGTCATCGGGACGCAGCCACAACGCACTTTCATTGTGCCGCAAAGACGCCGCGGACGCCAACCGGGCTGCAGACAAAAAAGCCCGCCTCCGGCTGGAGGCGGGCAAGAGCTCATTTGACGACCCGAAGCTTCGGCGTTTCGACGGACGCGTCGTCACCAAACATCCCGAGGGAGATCTTTTCGAACTCGTTTTGCCGGGTAAGGAAGGCGTCGACGACCACCGGATCGAAATGTCCCCCCCGGCTGGCCACGATCTCTTCCACCGTCCGTTCATGAGACCAGGCCTCCTTGTAGGGGCGGCGGCTGCGCAGCGCGTCATAGACGTCGGCCAGCGCGACGATCCGTGCCGAGAGCGGGATATCTTCCCCCTTGAGCCCCAGGGGGTAACCCTCCCCGCTCCACTTCTCGTGATGATGCAGGGCGATCTCCCGGGCGATGGCCAGATAGCTGTCCTTGCGGAAATGATCGATGAAGTGCTGATTGGCACGGTGAAGGATTTTGGCCGCCACCTCGGTGTGCTGCTTGACCTGTTCGAATTCGGCCGAGTCGAGGCGGGAGGGCTTCATGAGGATTTTGCGCGGGACAACCGCCTTGCCGATGTCGTGAAGCACCGAAGCGAGGGCGATCTTTTCGATGTAGTCGCTGCGGCGACTGAGGTAGCTCCCGTAGGGGGAGGACTTGCGCAGCTCTTCGGTGAGGACCTGGACGTAATTCTGGATCCGCTCGAGATGGTCGCCGGTGTCGGGGTCGTAGTTTTCCGCAAGCGAGGCGAGGGCGACAATCGAGGCCTTCTGGGTCGCGCGAATCTCACTGGTCTGCTCGAGCACTCTCCTTTCGAGCTCCTCGTGGCTCAACTGCAGGGCCCGCTCCATCTCCTGGCGACGCAGACCGGAACGCGCCGCCCTGACGAGCATGACCGAGATCAGAGCGAGCATCAAAAGCGCAGCGACCAAGCCGATCACGGCGGTACGGTGGACCAGCCCGTCAAGGGCGCTCTTGCGCACGGTGATGTCGTAGTAGACCTCGAAGGCGCCGGTAAAGATCTCGCCGTCCATCACCGGCACATACACCTCGGCCACGTCACGCTGCACGATACGCCCCTCGGCGGTCGGAGTCTGCTTGGGATCGATCTTCGAATAGAGGCGCCCCTGCCTGACGATCTCGGTGAAATAGGGCTTGGCGTTCAGCGTCCCCTCGTCCTTAGCGTCGGTCGAGTAGACAATCGTCCCGTCGGCAGAGAAGATCTTGACCTTTTCGAGGCCGAAGGTTTTGACGGCCTTTTCGATCTCGCGGTCGATGTGCCGATAGGTGTTGCTGTCGACCACGACCCGGGAACCGGGGAAAATCCGGTAAGAGAGGTAGCGCGTGGTCCGCTGGGCTTCAGCCTCGATATTGGTCAGCAGTTCCTTGGTGAAGGTGGGGATGACGTGAACGATGGCGTAGCCCGGGGCGACGACCAGCACCACGACACTCAGGAGCAGGATGTTGCGCAGCAACCGCTCCCGCCAGATATGCTCGAACAGCTCGCGAATGGATACCTTAGACATCTGTCGTCCTGGACTGAAATCTGCCTGACCCGTGGATTTGCTTAATCAAAGACATCGGGATCGTACATCATCGCCAGACGGCCGCGGCTCGCCAGGCAATCCCGACAAATCGAATCGACATCGGCGTACTTCTCCCGTGCGAGAATGATGCCAGCCTCGACAGCCGGATCCCCGGGGTCACTGCAGTCCACAAAGGGGCGTTTACACAGGCTGCAGGTCTTCATCGCTGGTGCTCGAGGGTCTGTCCCACCAGTTCAGCGAGCGCGGCGATGAATTCCGGGGAGTCATTCAGCGAGGGAGCGCGTGCGAAATGGCGAATTCCGGCCTGTGCCGCATGGTCGCGCATCTCGATATCGATTTCATGCAGGGTCTCGATATGGTCACTGACGAAGGAGATCGGCACCAGCAGTACCGCATCGTGCCCCGTCGATGCCAGCCGGTCGATCACCTCGAGGGTATCCGGATGCATCCACTCCACCGGCCCGCTGCGACTCTGGAAACCGACATGCCAGGGCTGGCCGTCGAGCCGTTCTTCGACCCCTTTCACCGTGGCCATGACATGTTCGAGATAGGGGTCGCCCCGATCGATGAACTTCTGCGGCAGGGCGTGAGCCGAGAACACCACCTGGACCCGGGAACGGATCTCGGCGGGAAATTGCTCAAGCCCGTCGCGCACCTTGGCGGTCAGCGCCTCGAGGTAACCGGGCCAGTCGTACCACTGTTCGATCACCAGGAACGAGAGTTGCGGATAGTGCCGGGCCACGGCGCGGCGAAAGTCGTTGAAACTGCTGCCGGTTGTGGCCGCGGTGTAGTGGGGATAGAGAGACAGCACCACGGCCTGCTCGATGCCGTCGGCGCGCATGCGCCGCACGGTTTCGTCGGCACCCGGGCTGGTGTAACGCATCGCCACGTACGGCCGCCACCCTTCCCCGAGTTCTCGCGCCACCCCTTGGGCCTGCAGCGAAGTCCAGCGCAGCAGCGGCGAGCGCCCACCGATCTGGCGGTAGTTCTCACGAACGTGTTTGGCGCGAAAATGGGAAATCAGCCGTGCAAAGGGGCGCTGAAACAGGGCCCCCAGGGGGAGCTGGATCAGCTCGCGGTCGGAGAAGAGCCGGTAGAGAAACGGCTCAACCTCCTCGAGGGAATCAGGCCCCCCCATGTTCAGGACCACCAGGCCGGTCGGCTTGTCTAGGTGCATGACAGCGGTCGCATCAAAAAAGAGCGGGGCGGATCAATGTCCGCCCCGCTTGGGTTTGACAGAAAATCACCGGCGGCTCAGCTCGTGCACGCACTCGACCATGTACTTGGCGTGCTCGGGATCGACCGTCGGCAGGATGCCGTGGCCGAGGTTGAAAATGAAGCCGGGACGCCCAGCGTTTTCGTCGAGAATACGCTGCACTTCTTTCCGGATGTAGGGTTTCGGTGCGTAGAGCACCGTCGGGTCGAGATTCCCCTGAACGGCGATCTTGTCTCCGAGGATATCGCGGGCCTTGCCGAGGTTGACGTGCCAGTCGAGGCCGAGCACGTCGGCGCCGGCTTCCTTGACCAGCTCGAGCATGCCGCCGCCGCCCTTGACGAAGTAGATGACCGGAATGTCCTTGCGCTTGAGACCGGAGATCAGCTCCTTGACGTAGGGGAGAATGTAGCGCTCGAAGTCGTGCGGGGCCAGCAGGCCGCCCCAGGTGTCGAAGATCTGGATCGCCTGGGCGCCGGCCTCGATCTGCATGTTGAGGTAGCGGCGGTCCATCTCGGTGATCTTCTTCATCAGCGCGTCGTAAAGCGGGAAGTCGCCGTACATCATCTTCTTCAACTCGGCGAAGTCCTTGCTCCCCTTCCCTTCGACCATGTAGCAGGCCAGGGTGAACGGCGCCCCGCCGAAACCGATCAGCGGCACCCGGCCTTCGAAGGCCTTGCGCAGACGCTTGATGATCTCCGGCACGTAGGCGACGGCCTGGGCCATGTCCTCGGGGACAACCAGGGCGTCGACGTCGGCGGCGGTGCGGATCGGCTTTTCAAATACCGGGCCCGGGACGAAGTCGAGAGCCATCCCCATCGGCTCGATCGGGGTGAGGATATCGGAGAAAAGGATCGCCGCATCGACATTGAGGATGTCGATCGGCTGGATGGTCACCTCGGCAGCGCGCTCGGGGTCCTTGCACAGGTCGAGGAAGGTGCCGCCACCCTGGGCGCGCACGTCCTTGTAGCACTGCAGGTAGCGGCCGGCCTGGCGCATCAGCCAGACAGGAACGTAATCGGTCGGCTGGCACCAGCAGGCCTTGAGAAAGGTGTAGTCGTTGGACATGGTCTATCGCCTCCTATGAAATTCAATCGTTCTCGAAATCGTTGGGCATCATCCTCAGGCCGGCTTGATCGGCGCCAGCTCTTCGGCTTCCTTGTGCATCTTCTTGCGCATCCGCTCCGGCACGTAGTTGCAGAACGGCTCCTGCTGCATGTAGTCACCGTAGACCGCGTCGGCACGCGCCCGGCAGCCCCCGCACACGTTGAGGAACTCGCACTCGCCGCACTTCCCCTTGTACTTGGAGAAGTCGCGCAGGTCGTTGAAGACCTTGTTGTTGAACCACAGCTCCTTGAACGGGATCTGTTTGACGTTGCCGACCGAGGAGTGGAAATAAGAGCAGGGCTTGAGGTTGCCGAAGCAGTCGATCAGGCAGATGGTCTGGGCGGCGATGCACCCCTTGCCGCCGCCGGTGGAGAAGGTCAGGCTGCGACGCTCGAAGTCGACCCCTTCGGCTTTGGCCATCTGGGGCACGATCCGGTAGTAGTGCGGGGCGCAGGTCGGACGCATGAGGATATCGTCCTCGTTCTTCTCCTGCTCGTAGTGCCAGGAGAGGATCTCCTCGTAGTCCTCCTTGGTGATCAGCTCGTTCATGATCTCCTCGCCGCGACCGGTCGGCACGATCATGAACATGTACCAGGCGGTGGCCCCGAGGCTCTTGGCGAGCTTGAAGGTGGCGCCGATGTCGTGCTGGTTGCGCTTGGTGAAGGAAGAGTTGACCAGGAACTTGATGCCGTTGCGCTTGAGGGTCTCGGCGCCGCGCAGGGTCCCCTCGAAGGCCCCGGGGCAGCTGCGGAAGTCGTCGTGGATATCCGCGGTCGAACCGTCGAGGGAGAGGGAGACCATCTTGATGTCGGCCTCCTTCATGTTGCGACAGACCTCGTCGGTGATCAGGGTGCCGTTGGTCGCCATGCACATGCGCAGCCCCTTGGAGGTGCCGTACTTGGCGATCTCCCAGATGTCCTTGCGCAGCAGCGGCTCACCACCGGAAAGAACCATCACCGGCTTGCTCACCTCGCAGATGTCGTCGATCAGCTTGAAAGCCTCTTCGGTATTGAAGTCCCCCTCGGCCGCCGACATGTCGGAGGAACAACGGCAATGGACGCAGTTGAGGTTGCAGCGCTGGGTGGTTTCCCAGGCGATCCACTTGGGGATGAACTCTTCGTTGGGCGTACTCATGGGTTCTCCTTTGGTGTCCGGAAAGGACAAAAGATGATCTTACACCACTATACTCAGGTAAGACAAGCACCCAGTCCCCCCTCTCGGACATATCGCGAGCTCCCTCCCTGCCACTTGACCCAGTTTATAAGTGTGTGCATACTTACTTTATGAAAAGCCGCCGCATGACTGCCGAAAAAAGACGCGAAGCGATCCTCGCCGCAGTCGCCCCGCTGTTTGCCGGCGCGGGGCTCAACGGGGTCACCACCCGTCAGCTGGCTGAAGCCGCCGGCGTCTCCGAGGCCCTGCTCTTTCGTCATTTCCCGGACAAGCACGAGCTCTATGCGGCCGCCAGCTCCCGCACCCTCGCTCCGGCCGAAGCGCTCGACCTCGTCCCCGCAAACTTCCCCCCCTCCACGCGACGCCTGGTCGTCACGATCCAGCGTCTCGCCGAGCACCTCCTCGACCCCAAATCGCAACAGGCCTCGCGCTGCCTCAGCCAAAGCCTGCTCGGAGACGGCCAACTCGCGCGGCGCTATCTCGCCACCCTGGCCGAAGCGCTGCTCCCTTCGCTGCGCGCCGACCTGAACGCAGCCAGGGCCTGCGGTGACCTCTTCCCCGCCCCCTCCGAAGACACCGAATTCTGGCTAATGCACCACCTGTTCTGGGGGCTGCAGCAACACGCCCTGCCGGCCAGGTCACCGCTTGACTACCACTGCGCGCGCTTTGACCTGCTGCAACGCGGGGTACGTTTCGCCCTGCGCGGCCTGGGGCTCCGCGAAGAGGCGATCGAGAGAGACCTCCACCTCAGACAGCTGGAAGCCTGAGCGCGCTCCTGCCGCGGGCTTGACGCTTGTGCCCCCGGCCTTTTACCGCTAGACTGAGCAGAAAACCCGAGGTCTCGCTGGTGCCCAAGTTCACGCTTCACCTCAAACCTACCGTCAAATACTCCCTCTTCCTGCTGGCGATCTTTACGGCAGTCTGCACTGCCATGTTCGGCAGCTTCATCGCCGCCTGGCACACCCTCGCCCCCGACGAACAGCAGTTCATGACGCAGCTCATCGACAAGATGATCCCCTTCCAGGTCCTCGGCACCCTCATCCTGTTCGGCGTGGTTGGCGGCCTGGTCAGCATGCTGTTCCGCTATTACATCATTCCGACCCTGCGACTCGGTGAAGAGACCAAGCTGATCACGGTCGTCAACCCCGGCTACCGGATCCGTCCGGACGGCGCCCGGGAACTGCAGCAGCTGACCCGGATTATCAACCAGTCGGCCGAGGCTTTCGAGAAACTTCAGTCCCAGGTCGACGAACAGATCCGGCGCGCCAAGCAGGACCTCAAGGTCGAACGCAACCGCCTCGCCGCGCTGATGTCGGAACTCCCCCAGGGGGTGCTGGTGTGCAACGCGGCCGGGCAGGTTCTGCTCTACAACCCCCAGGCCCAGAAGATGCTGCAGCGCCCCGGACACCATCTCGGCCTCGGCCGCTCGGTGTTCGGCGTACTCGATCGCGACCCGCTCATCCACGCCATCGACGTTCTCGCCCATGCGGTTCAGGAAGGGAAGAAAAACGCCATCACCAGCTTCATGCTCACACCGGACAGCCACTGTAGTCTGCGCGTACACATGATGCCCTTCTTCAACGATCTCGAGGGGCGCCAGAACATCAACGGCTACGTCCTGACCTTCGACGACATCACCGAGGAGCTGGAGGCCGACCTGCGTCTCGACCTGCTACTGCGCACCCTCTCGGAGGCGATGCGCTTTTCCAGCCAGGAAATCCGCGAGGCGATCACCACCATCCTCTCCACCCCCGACCTCCCCCAGCCGACCCTCGACGAACTGCGCCAGACGATCGACCGGGCATCCCTGGCCCTCGCCCATCAGATCGAGGAGGCGAGCCTCGACCTCGCCCAGGAGATTACCCGCCAGTCGATCAAGGAAGACATCTCCGCCCAGAGCCTAGCCACCCTGGTGGCCCGCCAGCTCGGTCGCCAAACCGGCCTCGAGGTGCGGACCCGGGTCGTGGGAGACATCTGGCTGAATCTCGACAGCTACGCGCTCGTTCAGGGGCTGACTCGCCTCAGCTCCCAGCTCCAGGGGGACAGCCTCCCAGCCGTCGGGCTGGCCGTGCACGTGGCCCCTGCCACGGAGATGACCGCCCGCCTCGAAATCGCCTGGGACGGCCCCATGGACAAGCAGAAGCTCAAGGCCTGGCACCAGCTGGCCAGCCAAGCGGATCAACAGGAGCACGACATCCAGCTCGACGAACTGCTCATGGAATGTGGCAGCTGCTGCGATCTCCCCGGAGACGTCCTGCTCCGTCTGAACCTCCCGATGATCGTCACCGAGGAAGTCGCCGAAGCCAGCCCGGTTATCGAACAGCGCCCGCTCTACTTCGAGTTCGACCTGTTCAACCCCGAGAGCTGGCAGGAACTCGGCAAGGTCCCCTTGCGCAAGCTGACTTTCGTGGTCTTCGACACCGAGACCACCGGTCTCAACCCCTCCGAGGGGGACGAAGTCCTCCAGATCGGCGCCATCCGAATCGTCAATGGCCGCATCCTCTACGACGAAACCATCGACCAGCTGGTCGACCCACAGCGCCCGGTCCCTCCCAGTTCGGTCGAGGTCCACGGCATCCAGCCGGAACTGCTCGTCGGACAGCCGACCCTGAGCGAGGTCGTACCGACTTTTCACCGCTTCTGCGAGGACTCGGTACTGGTGGCCCACAACGCCGCCTTCGACATGAAGTTCCTGCAGCTCCAGGAGGACGCCACCGGCCTCCGCTTCGACCACCCGGTGCTCGACACCCTGCTGCTCTCCTGGGTGGTCCACCCCAACCTGGAAGGGCACGGACTCGACAGGATCGCGCAGCGTTTCGACATCCCGATCGTCGGCCGGCATACGGCGCTGGGAGACGCGATCGTGACCGCCGAGGTGCTGGTCCGCCTGATCCCGTTGCTCGAAGATGCCGGCATCCACACCCTCGAAGAAGCGATCCAGGCCTCGGCCCGCTCCCCTCTTGCGCGCCTCAAGTACTGATCCGCTCCCCCCCCCGCCGGAATGCAGACAAAAAAAATCCCCTGAGAAGGGGAGAACGGCACTAACCCAGGAGCAACTTCCGACGCTTCAGCATTCCGCCGCGAGCGCCTGCTCCAGGGCATTCCGCTTGCGATGATACGGGATACCCGCAAGCAGCAGGTAGTTCGCCGCGTGATGGTGTTCGATCTCGTGCCCGAGATCCCGAAGTTTTCTGCGGATGACATGCACCGAAGACGCCCAGATCAGGGCGAACAGCCACGCCCACCAGGTCAGCAGAAGCTTCCCCCCCGCGACGATCGCCAGCGCGAGCATGGCCACCCCTCCGAACAGGTAGGGGAGAACGTAGTAGCAGAAGCAGCCGACCAGGTATCCGGCCAGGGGGAGTACGACGGCAAAGAACAGAAACGCGGCAACGACCTCAACCAAAAAACTCTCCATATCTTCCTCCTTCACGTGCGGTTGAAAGTAAAACCGACCTCCTTTCCTGACCCCGAAACGACAGAAGCCGGGGCCACAAACTGCTTGGCAACCCGGCTGTCCGGAGAGAGGCGTTGATGGGGGATCCGCGGCTTTCCGCACCTACCTTGCGATAGGGATGGCTTTTCCACACCTGTTTTCTAAGAGTCTACAAATCCCCTCCCCGACGTCAACGCTCGCTAATGTTAATTTTCTCCAATTGAAAATACCGTCAAAAATAAAAAAAGGCCCTGCGAACAGGGCCTTTGATCCTTTCATCGGGCGACGCCGGAATCAGGCGTTGACTACCTGCCCGGTGCTCTTGCCGGCCTCGACGGCGAACAGTTCCGCAAAAATCTCCTTGACGGTCTCGATGCGCTCGGCCTTCCAGGCGTTGCTGCCGCAGAAGACCAGGCCGGTCTCGATGTCGCCGCGCTGGGCGCGGTCGAGGGCGTGCACGATACAGAAGCGTTCCTGGCCGGCCTTGTAGGCGCACTTTTTCAGGCAGTTGGAGGGGCAACGGACCCCGAGGTCGACATCGCGCTGGCGCACCGCCTCGATGTTCTTCGTGATCGCGCGACCGGGGAGGCCGGCGGGGCTCATGACCAGGCCGATGTCCTCCCGGGTGCAGTCGAGGTAGGCCTGCTTGAAGGCCATGTCGGCGTCGCACTCCTCGGTGGTGACGAAGCGGCTCCCCATCTGCACCCCGTCGGCCCCCTGCTCGAGGGCACCAGACGCCGCCCGCGGCGATCACGGGGACCTCCTCCTCGAACTGCTCCAGGAAATAGGCCTTCACCCCGCGCACCGTGGCATACTGGTCGTAGCTGCCGTTGCCGATGTTCTCGGGCTTTTCACCAAGATGCCCCCCGGCGGTATCCGGGTCCTCGACGACCACGGCGTCCGGGAGGCGCTGATAGGTCTTGAACCACTTGCGGGCGATCAGTTCGGCGGCCTTGACCGAGGAGACGATCGGCACCAGCGCCACCTCCGGAAAACCGGCGGTCAGCTCGGGGAGGTTCAGCGGCAGGCCGGCTCCGCTGACGATCACCTTGGCCCCCGCGGCACAGGCCGCGCGGACGATGTCGTCGTAGTTGGTCACCGCGACCATGCAGTTGACCCCCACCACCCCCTGGGGAGCGATGGCGTAGGCCTTGCGAATCTCGTCGGCAAGCGCCAGCGGGTCGGCCTCGAAATAGTTCTTGCCGGTATAGCGTTCGCTGCCGAGCGCGAGCCCGGCGGCGGCCACCAGGCCGATCCCGCCGTTGAGGGCCACGTGGCCGGCCAGACGGCCCCCCGAAATACGTACGCCCATCCCGCCCTGGATCAGGGGGTAGGGGACCTGATAGCGTCCAATCGTGAGTTGTTTCATTGTCGACTCCTGGCCGGGGGATAAAGAGGTCCCGGCAACGTCTTGACCATACCAGATACCGTCAGCGGGCTATGTAATAGTTGTGTAAAAATGATCTGTGTTCGCGCCAATCTCCGCTTGCGAAGGGGCATCTGCAATGGTAAGTAGTGAACATGAAACTCCTCCAGCGCCTCTTCAGCCCGCTCTCCGCCTTTATCGGGATCCAGATCGTCTGGATCGTCGTCCTCGTGTTCTGGATCGACTGGTTCCTCGATCGACACCTTGAACTGAAAAACCTCGCGGAACGGATCAGCCCCGAGCTGGCCGGCGGCGAGATCGACTGGTTCATCCTCGCCGAGGGGATCGTACTGCTGGTCGCGATCCTGGTCGGCGTCTACGTCATTTTCCTTTACTGGGGGAAACAGGTTTCCCTCTATCGCACCCAGCGCGACCTGATCGCTCAGGTCACCCACGAGCTGAAATCGCCGCTCGCCTCGATCCAGCTCCACCTCGAGACCCTGCAGCGCCACGCGCTCCCCCCCGACAAGGTTCAGGGGTTTGTCGACACCATGCTGGGGGACACGGCTCGCCTGCGCGGGCTGATCGACAACTTGCTGATGGCCAACCGCCTGGAGCGGAGGGGGATCCGGCTGGTGCTCCGCCCCACCGATCTCTCGACCTTCGTCCGGGAGTACTTTGAGAACCGGGAGGATGTGGCCGCGGGGCTGAAAATGGTGATGGAGATCGCCCCCGGGCTGACCGTCGAGGCCGACACCGAGGCACTCGAAACCGCTTTGCGCAACCTGTTCGAGAATGCCCTGCTCTACAGCGAAGGGAACCCTCACCTGCGCATCGAGTTGCGCCGGGACGGCCGCTTCGCCCACCTGGTCATGCGCGACCGAGGCCGCGGCATCCCGCGCAAGGACCTGAAGAAGATCTTCCGCCTCTTCTACCGGGTCCGCCGTGAGCGCCAAAAGGCCCGTGGCACAGGTCTCGGCCTGTTCATCGTGCGCAACATCGTCAAGCGCCACAGCGGGAAAATCTGGGCCGAGAGCGCTGGTCCCCACCAGGGGAGCGCCTTCCATATCCTTCTCCCCTTGACCTACGGACGACCACGGAGAACCGCATGAACCAGAGGATCCTGCTGGTCGAAGACGAACCGAATATCGCCCGGGGGCTGGTCTTCAACCTCGAGGCCGAGGGGTACGAGGTCACCCATGTCGTTACCGGCGAAGAGGCTCTCGAGGCCCTGGTCCACGAACACTTCCAGCTGATCATCCTCGACCTGATGCTGCCGGGCATGAGCGGCTACGAGGTGTGCCGGCAATTGCGCGAACGGGACTCCCAGATGCCGGTCCTGATGCTGACGGCGCGGGAGACCGAGGAAGACCGCGTGCGCGGTCTGGAGATGGGCGCCGACGACTACCTGACGAAACCGTTCAGCCTCGACGAGCTGATGCTGCGCATCCAGGGGATGCTCCGCCGTTCCAGCTGGTATCGCCCCGAGAGCGTAGGTATGCCGAGCTACAGTTTCGGCGACAACACCATCGATTTCACCAACCAGCGCGCTGAAACCGCGCGCGGAGAAATCGCCCTGACCGACCTTGAAACCCGCATGCTGAGGGCCTTTTTCGACCACGAGGGGGAGGTCATAAGCCGCAAGAAGCTGCTCACCAGCGTCTGGGGGGTCTCGCCCCAGACCGAGACCCGCACCCTCGACAACTTCGTGGTCCGGCTGCGGCGTTATTTCGAGCGCGATCCGTCCCGTCCGGAACACTTTCTCACGGTGCGTGGACGAGGCTACCGCTTCGTCCGCGAGCCGTCGACACCATGAACAGGGGGGAACGATGAATCTTCGGCGCCTTTCCTGGCTGGCCTGCACCCTCCTGCTCCTGGCAACCCAGGTCCTGGCGGACGACGACGGCGTGCGCGTCGGGGAATCCTGCAGTTACCTCTACGAACCTTACTCCCCCCGCGAGATCGAGCACCGGGTGCTCGATGTGACGCCGAACGAGAGCGTCAGCCTGCACCGCCTGAATTACGCCATCGCCGGGAGCAACGACGCCAAGCTCCAGATCAGCTTCAAGTTCCGCCTCTCGGAGAACATCCCGCTCTACTTCGCCTACACCAACCTGGCGCTGTGGGACATCTACGAATCCTCCAGCCCCCTGGACGACATCAACTTCATCCCCGAGCTGTTCTATCGCCTCAAAGCCGACAAGAAATGGCTGATCAGCGTCGACGGAGGGTACATCCACACCTCGAACGGCAAGGACGACGAGCTCTCCCGCTCCTGGGACCGGCTCTACCTGCGCCTCAACAAGGTCTTCACCCCCGGAC
>QKBP01000047.1 GCA_003246035.1 Desulfuromonadaceae bacterium
GTCGACCGCGTAGCCGTTCTGCGGTCCCTGGTGGCTGGTCTTCCCCTTAAAGGCCTGGCTGATCGGGAAAGCGGTCCCCGCGGGGATCGGCGGGAGGTAGGGGTGCTCGGGGGCATGTACGGCGTCCGGGTCGCCGAACACGTGCGTGCTCCGGATCGAGTAGGCCGAGGCGCGCCGGGGGTCGGCCGGGTAGAGGCGCAGCAGCTCCCGCTCGTCCCGGGGGGGGACCACGAAGCGCGCCGGCAGCGGTACGCTGGCGGCCATGTTCTCGGCATCGAGCACGCTCAGCTCCACCTCGACCGGGCCGAAATAGCCGTTGACCGCGGTGATGCGTCGGCGGGTCTCCACCCCTTCGTCGCGGACCTGAAAGCGCTCCCGGTACTCGACGTGTTCGGCGGTCGTTACCGTCACGGCCTGGCGTCCCTCGAGGGGGCGGTCGCTGAAGGTCCGGTTGCCGTGCTCGTCGATATAGGAGTAGATCTTGGCCGCCGAGCACGGGGCCACCCCGAACAGCAGGCAGCCGACAAGAGCCAGCAGGGATTTCATCGTCGCCTCCCGGGAGGATTTCGTCCCTATCCTAAGGGGCAATAGTGCGCAGTGCAAGCGCGCCGATCAGGACATATGCTAAAATTTAAATGTAAGAAACAGGTCGAGACGCCGTAGCCACACGGCGCCGCATCCCCCGGCACGTCAGGGCCATGGGGCAGAAAGGAGAAGGGTCATGAGGGACGAGTTCACCGAAGCCACGAAAGAAATGCAGGACAAGTCGCCGTTTGTCTGTACCAGCTGCGGTCACCCCCACGACATCGTCAAGCTGCGTGAAAAACTCTACGGCAAGCCGGCCGAAGTCCACGACCGCTTCAGCGAGGCGGTCCGCGAAGAGGGAGAGAAGTCGGCATTCGTCTGTGAGAGCTGCGGCAGCAAGCAGACCATCGAGAAAAAAGATCTGCACTAGCCGATCTACGGCACGAGAGATATCCGTAATCTGAAAACGAGGCCACTCGCCCGTCGGGGTGCGCATTCTGCGCACCCCTTTTTCGCGGGCATCCCTGGATTGACGGAGGCGGGGAGATTCTGCTTGCCCTCTCCGGGCGATCGGTGTAACACCTAGGACCCCGATTAATCACACCAGGAGATGACCATGGGTATCCTCAACAACACCGTCAGCATCTGCCAGTTCCAGGTGGCCGGCACCCTGCCGCAGGGCGACCTGTCCCCCTTCGTGGCCGCGGGGCTGGCCCGTCAGGCCTTTCAATCGATCGAGCACAACGGTGCCGAGCTCTCGATCGGCTGGGTCGAGCTCGACGACCACCAGAGCAGCGCCTTTGCCGACGCGGCGAGCTACCGCCGCGACCACTACGTGACCTTCGCCCTGCGCCGCGACCAGCGCAAGCTCCCCAGCGCCCTGCTCAAGCCGGGATTCAAGCAGGCCGAGGCCGCCTGGCTGGCCGAGAACCCCCAGTTCCGCCGCGTCCCCAAGCAGCAGCGCGAGACCCTGCGCGAGACGGTGCGCGCCGCGCTCTTCGCCCGCACCCTGCCGGTCCCGGCGGTCTACGACGCGGTCTGGGACACGCGTCGGCAGATCGTGACCTTCAGCAGCCTGAGCAGCAAAACGGTCGACCTGTTCGTCGACCTGTTCAAGAAGAGCTTCGAGGGGCTGCGCCTGGTGCCGCTGCACCCCATGGCCCGCGCGGAGCAGGCCGTCGAGGCCGAGCTGCTGCCGGCTTTGAGCGCTGCCGACGCCAGCGGCAGCGACGCGGTCCTCGAGAAGATCGCGGGCAACACCTGGCTGGGGAAAGACTTCCTGCTCTGGCTGATGCACGCCACCATGAACACCGCGGCCGAGTTTCGCGTCAACCAGCCCGGCCCGGCCCAGAGCGGCGAGGCGTTTGTCGCCTATCTCAACGACCGCCTGCTGCTGGTGAGCGACGGGGAGCACGGCCAGCAGAAGGTTACCGTCACCGGCCCGCAGGAGCGCTTCGACGAGGTGCGCACCGCCCTGCAGCAGGGGAAGGAGATCGTCGAGGCGGTGCTCTACCTGGAGAAGCGCGAGCACCAATGGAAGCTCAATCTCAAGGGGGAGACCTTCCACTTCGCCTCCCTCAAGTCCCCCGGGGTGACCCTCGAGAAGGAGGCGATCGTCGACCCGGCGCTCGAGAAGGAGGCGGTCTTCTACGAGCGCATGGCGCTGCTCGGGGAGGTTGAACAGCTCTTTCAATCGCTGATGGCGAGCTTCCTGAAGCAGCGCCTTTCGCGGGAGTGGGTGCAGATCGAGCAGGCGATCCGCGCCTTCCTGGCGGCGGCGTAACACTCCCGGCCGTTCAAGATAAAAGCCCGGCATGCTCATGCCGGGCTTTTTTGCGTCTTCGACAAAACGACGAAGAGGGTTCTTTATCGTAGCGGTTATTTAAGGTGGGAAGTGTATTTTTCCAGGGCCTGCAGGCCCATCTCGCGGCTCGCCGCCAGCTTCGCGAGCAGCGTCCCGGCAGTGGCCTCGTCGAGCTCGCGGCGTGCAACCTGCCCCTCGATCTCCGCGATGCAGGCGGCAACGGTCTCCTGGCTGTCGTGCAGGGCCTGTACCACCCCCCTCAGGTCGCCGATCAGCACGTTGACGTGCTGCGCCAGCTCCTTGAGGTCGTCTTTCTCCCGCAGCACCAGGTCGACGTCGAGCCGGCCGGCGCTGACGTCGGCGAGGGTCTTCTTGAGGCGGAACACCGGGCCGGCGATCCGGTGGGTCATGAAGATCGTCCCCAGGCTCATCAGCACGATCATCGCCGCGAGGATTGGCCAGCTGCTGTTGTGCATGTTGAGCAGCATCCGGGCGATCTGGGCCTGCTCCTCGAGCGGGTGGCCGGAGAGCAGGGACGAGATGTAGGGGGCCAGCAGCAGGCAGATGAAGAAGGCGGTGTAGATCAGCAGCAGGATCAGGGTCTGCACCACGTACTTGGTCTGCAGTTGCTTGTGGATGTAGAGCTGCGTGCGTTTGCGTTGTGTCGTCATGGTTCGTCCCCGCTGGTCGCCCCGTCAGGGGTCAACCGGATCGTGGTCTGCTTCTTGTCATTGGCGGTCACGGTGAGAATGTAGGTCGTCGGTGAGCCGCTATAGCTCACGATCGAGGCGAAGTCCGACCCGATCTGCTCGAGCAGGCTGGCGGTGAAGACCGCGGTCCCCCTGGAGTCCTGACCGGTGGCGAAGTCGATGCGGACGGGGTAGCGCTTGTGCTTGTGATGGTAGAGCTCGAGGGCCTTGCCCATGGTGCTCGCGGTGTTGCGCGCCAGGGTGAGCTTGGCCTTGTCGACGTAGTTGAAATAGGTGGGGAGCATCACGGCGAAGATCGCCGCCAGGAAGACGAACACGACCACCAGCTCCAGGTAGGCGGAGCCCTTCTGCTTGCGGCGGAGCAGGGGAGTAAGGCGAGTCGTGATCATGGGTCTCCTTATTTCGAGCTCTTCAACCTGAAAAAGGGGGGATTGTAAACCTGCCCGGCCCCGCCACCTCTGCCGCGGGAGCTCAAAGGTCCAGGGCGCTGATCAAACCGGAGCCACAGAGCGCAAGCCTGGACCCGCCGCCTAGAACATGAAGCCGATCGAGGCGTTCAGCGACAGACCGCTGCCGGAAAAGGTCACGTCCTGGTTCACCCCGAGGAAATCGAGCTCCCCGGTGCTCGAGAACGACATGTAGCCGAGCTCGACCCCCAGCTCGATCACGTCGTTCAACAGCGTGTACCCCCCGGCCGTCAGGCCGAGGGCCGCGTAGGGTCCGCCGCCGTCGGAAAACCCGGGGATGCTCTGCTCGGCGCCCCCCACGTCGAGCTGCACCTTGAACTCCAGGTGCGAGCGCTCCGAGAGGTTGGCGGAGAGGCCGGGGGCGATGCTGAGCCCGAAGGCCGACAGTTGCACTTCGTCGCCGAAGTCGTCCTTGCCGATGTGGTTGCGGGCGAAGATCCCGAAGGCACCGACAAAACCGAGCGACTGCTCGGTCCGCGAACGCAGGACGACCACGGGGTTGAAGTTCACGCACCCCTGGCCGTCGAGATCGACGGTGAGCGAACCCCCGAGGACATCGACCTTCACCTCGTCGAGGCCCGGGACCATCCCGGCGGCGAGGCGGATGCCGGCAATGGAGTCGGCGTGGGCCGGCGAGCCGAGGCCCGACAGGACCAGGGGGAGAACGAGCAGGATCAGGGCGAGGATGCGTTTCATGGCGGTGGGACCTCCTGGAAAGGGGGATAGCAACACCGCACCAATAAATCAGGGGACCCGTGGAAGTCAAGTTGCCCAACGTTCCTACCGCAAGGGAAACAGGCGATTGGCATCCATGCGGAAAATTGCTAATCTTGAACTCTTTATGCCGATTTCCATGCCTTTTCCAGGAGGGTCGTATGTCCCGACGCGTTCGCCGCTGGTCCGTTGTCCTCTTCCTGTTCGCCTGGGCCGGGGCGGCCTGGGGCGCCTTCGACTCGGCCGAGTTCAACGCCAACCCCGCGCCTCTCGAACTGTTGGCGATCAATCCGGCAGGCGAGGAGGTCCCCCCTTCGCGGCAGATCGTCCTCCGCTTCAACCGGCCGGTGGTGCCGGTCGGGCGCATGGAACGCGACGCGTCGGAGATTCCGGTGACGGTCGACCCGCCGCTGGCCTGTGAGTGGCGCTGGCTCGACACCAGCAACCTCGCCTGCCAGCTGGGCTCCAGGGAGGCGATGCAGTTCGCGACCCGGTATACCGTGAGCGTGGCGCCGGGGATCGCTGCAGAGGACGGTTCGACGCTGAGCGAAGAGGTCATCCACACCTTCTCCACCACCCGCCCGCGTGTGGCGCGTGCCTATTTTTCGGCCTGGCGCTCTCCGGGGATGCCGATCATCCGGGTCCGCTTCAACCAGCCGGTCACGGCCGAATCGGTGGCGCAGCACCTCTACTTCATGACCGGACAAGGGGATCTGGTGCCCGCAAAGGTCAGCACCTCGGTCGAGGACCTGCCGAATCCTGGCCGAGAGCGGAGCATCTGGGAATATGCCCAGTCCCTGGCGATCAGCACCCCGGTGGTCGGCGAAACCTGGTACGTGGCGCCGGCGCAGGAGTTCGAGCTCGACACCGCCGTCGAGCTCAAGATCGAACCGGGGGTGGCCGCGACGGACGGGCCGCTGCCGGGGGATGAGGAGCGTACGGTGGTGAGCTTCGATACCTTCCCGGAGTTTGCCTATCTGGGTCTGGCCTGCCGGGACAACGCCGACAAGGAGCTGTTCTTCCCCGCCGGAACCCAGCCGCAAACGGGGCAGCTCTGCTCGCCCCACAACCCGGTGATGCTGCGCTTCAGCGCGCCGGTCGCCGATGGAGCGTTGCGCGCCGGGCTCAACACCATCCCCCCGCAGACGGTCGCCGAGGACGAGACCCTGGCGTATCGCGCGGAGGGGGGGGATTACGCGGTCGGACGCCCACACCGCTCCGGAGAACGGTACGACGTCTACCTCCCCTTCGGGCGCGAACCGTATCAGCCGATGACCATCCAGGCGGCCGCAGGTGAGCTACTGGATGTCTTCGGTCGGACCCTGCCCCAGGATCTCCGTCAGATGTTCTTCACGGACCACTACCGGCCCAGCTACACCTTCGGGCATCGCGTCTCGGTCCTGGAAAAAGGCGTGGCGAGCGAGGTCCCCATCGAAATCCGCAACATCGAGCGGATCGACCTGCGCGGCACGGCGATGACCGTGAACGGCAAGCAGGAAGGGATAGCGCGCTCCCTGGTCTTCGACACCACGATGGATACGGGCTTCCGCGTCCCCCTCGACCTGCGCCAGTTCCTGGGGGCTCCCTCCGGGGCCGTGGCCGGATCCTTCGACACCGTGCCCGCCCCCCGCTACGGCAGTGACCGCGAGTTCTTCGCCCAGGTCACCCCCTTCAATCTCCAGGTCAAGATCGGCCATTTCAGCTCCCTGGCCTGGGTCACCGACTACGCCACCGGCCAGCCGGTGGCCGGGGCGATGATCAGCCTGTATCGCGCCTCCTGGCCGGGGCTGACGCTCAGCCCCGAGGTGCTGGCGAGCGGAACAAGCGACCGCCACGGCCTGGTGCACCTGCCCGGAAGCGAGGAGCTCGACCCCCGCCTGTCGAGCCTCAACTCCTGGCGTGGGAACGTCCTGGTGGTGCGCTGCGACAAAGGGGAAGATCTGGCGCTCATGCCGTTGAACTCGGAGTTCGTGAGCGGCAACGCCTTCGAAGGCTATGACGAGGAAAGCTACACGAGCCTCAGGCGCAAATACGGCCACATTCATGCCTGGGGGACGACCGCCCAGGGGGTCTACCGGGCCGGCGATACCATTCAGTACAAGCTGTACCTGCGCAACCAGGACAACCGCCGCTTTATCGCGCCGCCGCAAGGGAACTACCACCTCAAGATCATCGACCCGATGAACCAGACCGCCTTCGAAGAGCGCAACCTGACCCTCTCGGAATTCGGGGCCGCCAGCGGTGAGTTCACGGTACCGACGAACGCGCCGGTCGGCTGGTACCGCTTCGAGCTCTCGTCCGACTTCGGCGGGGACTGGCAGCCGATGAGGGTGCTGGTCAGCGATTTCACCCCGGCGCCGTTCAAGGTCGAGACCGAGCTCAACGGCGAGCTGTTCCGCGCCGGCGAGGCGGTCAGCGTCGCGACCCATGGGCGCCTGCATGCCGGCGGCCCGTACGCCGACGCCGGTTGCCGCGTGACGGCGCAACTGACGCCGATCCCGTTTGTGAGCAAGCACCCGCAGGCCCGCGGGTTCAGCTTCGACACCTGGGGGGGGAACACCGCAACCCAGACGATCCACCAGAGCGAGGCGCGGCTCGACAATGCCGGCGACCTGCAAACCGAGTTCAGCCTCGACGCGCCGCGGGTGCTTTACGGGCGGATGATGGTGGAGAGCGCGGTACGCGATGACCGGGGCAAATATGTCGCCGGCTCCACCACGGCCCGGTTTGTCGGGCGGACACGCTTCGTCGGTCTGCGCCAGGACGACTGGCTCCTGAAGGAGGGCAAACCCGCGCGGGTCGAGGCGTTGGTGGTCGACGAGCACGGCGACCCGGCGACCGGATCGGTCGTCAAGCTCAAGGTGAAGGTGCGGGTGACGACCGCGGCGCGCGTCAAGGGGGCGGGGAACGCCTACCTGACCCGCTACAGCCACAGCTGGGTCGACCTCGAATCGTTCGAACTGACCTCCGCCGGTACGCCGGTCGGCGTCAACATCACCCCCGACCGTCCCGGTCTCTACGCAATCAGCGCGGAGATCGTCGACACCGCCGGTCGCAGTCACTCGACCAGCATCGAACGCTGGGGGACCGGCGGCGGCACGGTGATCTGGGAGGGGGCCAACAGCAGCTCGTTGACGATCGTCCCGGAGAAGGACGATCTCAAGGTGGGCGATACCGCGCGCTACCTGGTGCAGAATCCCTTCCCGGGCTGCCAGGCGCTGATCACCGTCGAGCGCTACGGGGTCCTCAAGAGCTGGGTCGAGACCTTCGCCGAGGGGACGGCAGTGGTCGAGGTGCCGATCGAGCCCGACTACGTGCCCGGCTTCTACCTCTCGGTGACGGTCTTCTCGCCGCGCGTCGACAAGCCGGTGGAGAACCGGGTCGACCTCGGCAAGCCGGCCTTCCGCATCGGCACGGTGAAGACGGTCGTCAACGACCCCTACAAGGAGCTGGCCGTCACCGCCACGGCGGATCGCCCGGTCTACAAGCCGCGCGACAAGGTGACCGTCGAGTTGCAGGTGGCCCAGAAGCAGAAGGGCCCGCTGCCGCCCACGGAGCTGGCGGTCGTGGTCCTCGACGAGGCGGTGCTCGACCTGATCCAGGGGGGGCGTAACTACTACGATGTCTACAAGGGCTTCTACCACCTCGACGGCCTCGATCTGCGCAATTTCAACCTGCTGATGCAGCTCGTCGGCCGCCAGCACTTCGAGAAGAAGGGGGCGAGCCCGGGCGGGGGCGGCGGGGGCGACCTGGCGATGCGCTCGCTGTTCAAGTTCGTCGCCTACTGGAACCCGTCGGTGCGCACCGACGCCGCCGGCAAGGCGCGGATCAGCTTCGAGGCCCCGGACAACCTCACCGGCTGGCGGGTGCTCGCCCTCGCCGTGACCCCCGGCGACCTGATGGGACTGGGCGATGCGAGCTTCAAGGTCAACCGCCCGACGGAGCTGCGCCCGGCGCTCCCCAACCAGGTGCTCTCGGGAGACCGCTTCTCGGCCGGCTTTACGGTGATGAACCGCACCGAAAAGAGCCGCACCCTGAAGGTCAGGCTGAGCGCCGAGGGGGCCCTGGAGGCTCCCGCGAGCATGGAGCAGGAGGTGCTCGCGCTCCCCTACAAGCGGGTTGAGCTGCGCCTGCCGATCACGACCAAGGGGGAGGGGGAGGTGCGCCTCACCGCGCGAGCCTACGACCAGAGCGACGGCGACCTCACCCAGGCCACGGTGCCGGTGCGCAAGCAGGTCGTCACCGAGACCGCCGCCACCTACGGCACCACCACCTCGGACAGCGTCGAGGAGCGGATCGCCGTGCCGCAACAGATCCGCACCGACGTCGGCGCGTTCAGCGTGGTCCTGGCGCCGACGGTGATCGGCAACCTCCTGGGGGCCTTCGACTACCTGCGGGGCTACCCCTACATCTGCTGGGAGCAGAAGCTGACCAAGGGGGTGATGGCCTCCCACTACCAGCAGCTTAAGCCGTGGCTGCCGGCCGACTTCGAGTGGCCGGGGGCCGCGGGCCTCCCCGCGGAGACGCTCGGGCTGGCCGCCGCCCACCAGGCGCCGAACGGCGGCATGGTCTACTACATCCCCCAGGACCAGTACGTCAGCCCCTACCTGAGCGCCTACACGGCGATCGCCTTCAACTGGCTGCGCGCTGCGGGGGAGAGCGTCCCGGGGCCGGTCGAGGCGAAGCTGCACGGCTACCTTGAAATGCTGCTGCGCCTCGACGTCTTGCCCTCCTTCTACGATCGCGGCATGTCCTCGACGGTGCGGGCGGTGGCGCTGGCGGCGCTGGCGCCGCACGGCAAGGTGGGGCGCGCCGACCTGGAGCGCTTCAGGCCCTATCTCGTCGACATGAGCCTGTTCGGCAAGGCCCACTACCTGCAGGCGCTGCTCGCCGTCCCCGGCACCGAGGCGCTGCGCGCCGAGGCGGCGCGGCAGATCCTCGCCCACGCCAACCAGACCGGCGGCAAGTTCATCTTCAGCGAAGCGCTCTCCGACGGCTACGCCCGCATCCACGCCTCGACCCTGCGCGACAACGCCGCGGTGCTCTCGGCGCTGCTCGCCTACGCCGAGACCCCCGACGGCGGGCGGCTGGTGGCGGACGTCCCGTTCAAGCTGGTACGCACGATCACCCAGGGGCGCGGCCAGCGTGACCGCTGGGAGAACACCCAGGAGAACATGTTCTGCATGAACGCCCTGATCGAATACAGCCGGCTCTACGAAAAACAGAAGCCGGCGATGACGGTCAGCGCGCGCCTCGATGGCGAGGAGTTCGGTCGCGCGGCGTTCAGATCCTTCACCGACCCCGCCACCACCCTGGAAAAGCCGCTGCTCCCCTCCGACCCGGGGCGTAGCGCGACGGTCCGCCTGGAGAAGGATGGGCCGGGCCGGCTCTACTACGCCGCCCGCCTGACCTGGGCCCCCCTGCTGCAGGCCGCCAAGCCCGCCAACGCCGGCATCGAGGTCCGTCGCGAATACAGCGTCGAGCGCGACGGCAAGTGGCAGCTGCTGAAAAGCCCGATGACGATCCGCAGCGGCGAGCTGGTGCGGGTCGATCTCTACCTGTCGCTGCCGGCGGCGCGCAACTTCGTGGTCGTCGACGACCCGGTGCCGGGCGGGCTGGAGCCGGTCAACCGGGATCTCGCCACCGCCTCGAGCGTCGACGCCGACAAGGGCGAGGTCCCCTTCGCCGGCGGCGCCTTCTGGTACAGCCGCGACGACTGGCACGAGTACGGCTTCTCGTTCTGGAGCTTCTACCACCGCGAGCTGCGCCATCACGCCGCGCGCTTCTACTCCGAGTACCTCTCGGCCGGCAACTACCACCTCTCCTACGTCGCGCAGGCGATCGCCCCGGGCGAGTTTACCGTCCTGCCGGTCAAGGCCGAGGAGATGTACGACCCCGACGTTTTCGGCCGGGGGGTGCCCGCGCTGCTGCGGGTGGAGAAGGCGCAGTAGGCGATGGCCACCGATCCACCTCAAACCACAAGGAAGGCGATGTCCCTGGCGCGTTGCTTCACCGTCTTGCTGGTCGCGTTCGCCCCGCTCTGGGCGCTGGCCGAAGAGCCCCCCGCGACCTGCACGTACACCACCTATCGCTGGAGCGTGACGCTTAAGCGCGGGGTCGGCCACCAGGTCGTCAGCCACCCGTACGCCGAGCTGCGCACCGAGGAGCTCGATGCCGCCACCGGCTGCAGCGTCTGCGAAGAGGACCAGGAGTGGCTCGAGGTGGCAGACCTCCCGCGTTTCCGCCTCTGCCGCAAGCTCGCACCCCAGGTCCGCGAGACCCTGCAGCGGCTCGCCGCTGACGGCGTGCCGTTGCTCAGCCTGACCGGCTACCGGGTCGGCATGACCCGCGGGCCGACGGACGCCGAAGGGCTGCGCACGGTCTTCAGCAACCACTCCTTCGGCATCGCCCTCGACGTCAACGCCGAGCTCAACGGCCTCTACGACCGCTGCATTGCCTTCGGCCCCGACTGCCGGCTGCGGATGGGCGGGCGCTGGCAGCCGGACGTCCCCGGGGGGCTGAGTGCCGACGGAGAGATCGTCCAGGCCCTGAAGGCGGCCGGCCTGCTATGGGGCGGGGAGATCGCCGGCCGGCAGAAGGACTTCATGCACTTCTCGCCCAGCGGCTACTAAAGGTGCGCCGCATGCCTCTTCCCACCCGCTTGCGAGAGTGGCGGCGGCGCCTCCCCCGAGCCCGGGCGCTCGTTGCCGCGGCGCTGCTGGCGACCGGGGTGCTCGCCGGCGCCACCTGGCTCGGCCTGCGGCCGCTCCCCGAGCGCCTCGACCCCGACGCCAGCGACGTCCGCCGGGTGCAGGTGCGCGATCGGCACGGCATCCCGCTGTCGGTGACCTACGAGAACGACTGGAACCTGCAGGACATCCTCCCCCTCGAGAAGATCCCGCCGCTGCTGCGCGCAGCCTTCGTGATGGCGGAGGATCGGCGCTTCTACCAGCATCCCGGCATCGACTGGCGGGCGCGCCTGCACGCGCTCTGGCAGAACCTCCGCGCCTTCAGGACGGTGCGCGGGGCGAGCACGATCAGCGAGCAGACGGTGCGGATGCTCCATCCGCGGCCGCGCACCGTCTGGTCGCGCTGGCTGGAAGGGTGGGAGGCGCAGGCGCTGGAGAAACGCTTCAGCAAGGGGCAGATCCTCGCGTTCTACCTCAACCAGGTCCCGTACTCCGGGCGGCGGCGCGGGGTGGCCCAGGCGGCGCGCAGCTGGTTCGACCGTGACCTGTCGACCCTCTCGCCGACCGAGATGCTGGCGCTGGCCGTGATGGTGCGGTCCCCGTCCCGCTTCAACCCGCGCGACGGGGAAGGCGACCTGCGGCGACGCCTGGAGCTGCTGGCCGCCAGCCTGCAGCAGGCGGGGCAGCTCCCCGGGCTCGACCCGCAAGCGCTGGCCGGCGCGCCGCTGGAACTGCACGAACCGACGCTGCCGGTGGCGGCCGGGCATTTCGTGCGCTATCTCACCGCCGACGCGGAGCGCACCGCCCTGGCCGATCACGGGCGCCTCGACTCCACCCTCGACGGGCCGCTGCAGGCCCAGGTGCAGACCATCCTCGATACCCGCCTGAACAGCCTGCGCGACCTCGCAGTCGGTGACGGCGCGGTGCTGGTCATCGACCACCAACGCGGCGAGATCCTGGCCTGGGTCAATGGCGGCGGCGACGACCCCCGGATCGAGGGGAGCATGATCGACGCGGTGGTCACGCCGCGCCAGCCCGGTTCGACCCTCAAGCCGTTCCTCTATGCCGCGGCGCTCGACCAGGGGTGGGCCGCTGCCACGCTGATCGACGACGCCCCCATCGCCGGAGCGGTCGGGGGCGGGCAGCACGCCTTTCGCAACTACAGCCGCAATTTTTACGGGCCGCTGCGCCTGCGCGAATGCCTGGGCAATTCGCTCAACACCCCTGCGGTCCGCGCGATCGAGAAGGTCGGCCAGAAGCCGTTTCTCGACCTGCTTCACCGCCTCGGGTTTGCCAGCCTGACCCGCCCGGTGGAGGTCTACGGTCTCGGCCTCGCCCTCGGCAACGGCGAAGTCACCCTGCTGGAGCTGTGTCGCGCCTACGCGACCCTCGCCCGGGCCGGCGTCCGCAGGCCGGTCAGCGCGGTCTTCGGGCCGACCGCGCCCGAAGTGCGGCAGCGGGTCTTCTCGGCGGAGAGCGCCTCGCTGATCGGCGACATCCTCTCCGACCCCGAGGCGCGCCGCCTCGAGTTTGGCCGCGCCAGCGTGCTCAACCTGCCGTTGCAGACCGCGGTCAAGACCGGGACCTCGACCGACTACTGCGACGCCTGGGCGGTCGGCTTCAATTATCGCTACGTGGTGGGGGTCTGGATGGGCAATCTCGACCGCAAACCGATGCTCAACGTCACCGGGGCGGTCGGGCCGGGGCTGGTGCTCCGCTCGGTGTTCGCCGAGCTGACGCGGCACGAGGACGGGGCGCCGCTGTTTCTCAGCCCCCGCCTGGTGGCGCTCGCGATCTGCCGAAAAAGCGGCCAGCTGGCCGGGCCCCGTTGCCCGACCATGCAGGAGTGGTTTCTCCCCGAGCAACGCCCCCGCCCCTGCACCGAGCACGACCAGGCCGTGGCCGCGGCGCGCAGCGCGGTCCCCCGGGGGGGGCTGGTGCTCGCGCAGCCGACCGAGGGGCTGGCGATCGCCACGGACCCGCGGATTCCGGATCACCTCGAGAGCTTTGCCCTGGAACTCCCCGCCGAGATCGACCCCGCCTCGACCGTCTGGCGGGTCGACGGAGCCATCGTCGCGACCAGCGGCACCGGTGAGCGGCAAGTCCTCTGGCCCCTGCAGCAGGGGAGCCATCGCGTTCAGGCGGAGGTGACCCTTGCGAGCGGCGACAAGGTCTCCTCGGCGGAAGTGACGTTCGTCGTCCGATGACGGGGCGATCGCGGCGCGGGAGAGGGGCAAAAAGCCGCAGAGAGCGGTCCGGGCCGGAATTGCAGGCCTGACCCCGGGTACTGGCCCGGCAGGCTAGCCAAAGGTCCGGCGGATTCCGCCGGACCTTTTTTCGTGAAGCCATGCTCCGGAGTCGACAACCCGGCAGGGATCAGCAGAGCTGAAACGGGGCCTTTGCGCAACAGGCCAATCAGGAGTCCGGTCGCAGTCACGCTCGGTGCCGGTCACGCCGCGCCCCAGCGCGCCAAGCGTCTGCGCTGCACCACCGCGAAGCGCGCGATGATCCGCTCGGCGTCGTAGCTGCGGCCGATGCCGAGCAGGTCGTAGACCCCGCCGAAGCGCACGTCGCCGCCGGCCAGGGCGCGCAGCGCCCCGTCCATCATCACCATGTAGCCGTCGAAGTGGGTCCAGAGCGGCTGTTCTCCCCAGCCCCGCTGCTGGCCGATGCGCAGGTAGAGGTCGGGAGGGATGCAGACCAGCCGGAAGGCCTGAGGGTCGAGGCCGAGCTCGCCCTGGAGCACGTCGTCGCCGTGTTTGAGCAGCGCTTCCTCGATCTGGCGGCGGCTGAGCCGCTGGCGCTGCGGCAGGTCGAGCCGCTCGAGCAGCGCCGAACCGGGGGGGGCGGTGCCGGGGCGGGGCTCGTTGAAGAGCTCCACCAGCAGGTCCTCGGCGACCAGCGCGGGGAGAAAGCGGATCCCCGCCGAGTTGACCAGGGGGTGCGCGGCGAAGACCTGCACCCGCTCCTTCAGCGCCGCCGGCGTCCCCTGCGGCAGGTCGATCTCGGGGAGACGGACGACCGCCGAGGCTCCACCCTGCAGCTGGGCGAAGGTCGGGTGCCAGGCGAAGGCGCACAGCGGCGCCAGTTCGCTGTGCCGCGAGGGGACCCGCAGCGCCTCGAGCCCGAGCCGCTCGGCGCGGGCGCGGGTCTCGGCGGAGAACTCGACCAGCAGATCAGGGGGGGGCGTGCCGAGCTCGGCGGCCGCGCCGGAGCCCGTCGTGACGCCCTGCGGCTCGGTGCTCAAATCGCCGGCGAGTCGGGCCAGCTTGGGGTAATTCCCCTCCTTGAGCGCTTCGAGAGCTTCGTTCTCCAGCACGCTCAGCGACGGGCGGCGCAGGTCGTCGGAGGCCGCGCCGTCGACCTCGAGTTCTTGCAAGGCCTGCAGCCGCTCCGCGTAGAAAGCGGCCAGCTCGGGATCGTCCTTGACCAGCGCCTCGAGGGCGGCGCAGGCCTCGTCGCGCAACCGGGCAAGGCTTCGCCTCGCCACCCCGGGGATGGTGTTCATCCCCGGCGAAAACGGGTCGATGGCAAGCGTCTCCCCGTCGTAGATCTCGGCGGCGATCGCGAGCAGCTCGCTGCGGCTCTCGAGATCGCTCTTCAGCAGCTCGTGCTCACGGCTCAAGTCGCGCACCTTCCCCCAGGCCCCATCGTTCATGGCGTTGCGGATCAGGTTCGGCAGGTTGACGAGGCGGGCGCGCTGGAGCACGGCGAGGCGGTACTCCTCCTCGGGGAGGGTCGCGGCGAGAGCGCCGCGCTGTCGCAGCAGGTAGCGGTCGCCGTACAGGGTGTCGATACGGCGCAGGGCGAGGAGGCGCTCGAGGTCGGCGGGGGGGAGGGGGCCCTTGGTCGTGGGCATCGCGGCAGACTCCTTTCGGGGCACAGTGCGCCGGTCCGGATTAGGCAGCGCTGATCCCAGCCTACTCGCTATCGGGGGATTTTCAATCCCGCGCGGGGTGCGCGGGCGCGGTGGGGGGGCAGGCAACGGTCGCCAAGGGGCAGGTGCACCCCGCGGGCGGCACACGCAAAAGGGGGGCGATGAAAATCGCCCCCCTGACGACAATGCGTTGTGGCTACCGCTTAGCGGGTGGTGAAGCTGCGGACCTCGCTGTCCGTGGTGTCCAAACCGTCGCTCGCGACCACCTTCCAATAGTAGGTCGTCCCGGCGGCCAGGCTGTCGGGCGTGTAGTTGGCCAGTCCGTAGGGGGTGGGCAAGGGGGGCGAATCCGGGGTGACAGGAGCCGTCGGCGTGGTCCCCCCTCCGCCACCGCCGCCACCGCAGGCGGCCAGGCTGACGGCGAGGCCGAACGCCAGAGCCACCAGCAGGGCAAGCCGACGCCTTCTCCCGATCCCTCCGGCCAGCGCCAAGCCCAGGCAGGCCAGCCCGAACCCCGCGGAGGCGTACGCCCCGTGGTGCAGCGTGGCCGCGAGCGTGATCGGCGCAGGGTTGACCGGGGTGCAGGTCGCGAAGCTGCTGTCGGTGCAGACGAACAGGTCGTAGCTGACCGCGTCGCCGTCCGGGTCGCTCACCGGGTCCCATTCGAAGGTCACGGTGGTCTCCACCTCCGTGGCGCCATCTGCCGGGCTGACCAGTGTCGGTTGCGAGGGGGGGCTGTTGGCGATCCCGGTGCCGGCGAGGCTGATCGTCACCGGGTTCTCGTCCGGGTCGTCGGAGGGGATGTCGAAGCTCTCGCTGACCGCGCCGGCCGTATCCGGCGCGAAGCGCACCGTGAGCGTGCAGCTCTGCGACGGCATCAGCAGGGCGCCCGTGCAGGTATCGCCGCCGGGCGCGATGCTGAACGGGGCGGCCAGCCCATCGGCGGCGGCCACGTCGCCGAGCAGCAGGTCGGCGCTCCCCGCGTTGCGCACGGTGACCAGCTGGTCCAGCGAACGTCCCACCGTGACGACCCCGAAATCGACCTGGAGGTCGTCCACCGGCGTCACCGTGTCGGTCACCGCGATGTCGGGCGTCGGCACGGGCGTTCCGGTGCCTGTCAGGCTGAACGTCACCGGGTTCTCGTCCGGGTCGTCGGAGGGGATATCGAAGCTCTCGCTGGCCGCGGAGGCCGCAGCCGGCGCGAAGCGCACCGTGAGGGTGCAGCTGGCCGAAGGCGCGAGCAGGGCTCCCGAGCAGTCGTCGCCACCCGCGGGGATGCTGAACGGGGCGGCCAGCGGGTCGGTCGAGGCCACGGAGCCGAGCCGCAGGTCGGCGCTCCCCGCGTTGGTGACCGTCACCAGCTGATCCGACGAACTCCCCAGCGTGACGGGCCCGAAGTCGATCAGGAGATCGTTCGCAGCCGCCGCCGAATCGCTCACCGCGATGTCGGGGCGCACGGCGGCGCAGCCGTTATCCAGCCCGTCGTAGAGGTCGTCGCCGTTGTTGTCGAGACCCGTGGCCGAGCCGGCGAAATCCTCCCCGCCGTCGAGGTTGCAGGGGTCGCCGGGGATGTTCGGGTGATTGCTCCCCGGGTTCGCGTAGTAGGGGGGGAGCACTTCCTCTCCCGTGGGGATGTAGTAAAACGGGTCGGAGTCGGTGTGGCACTCGGTGCAGATGTAGACCCCCGCGGAGGTATGATGGCGGCGAAGCCCGGCACCATAGCCGTACGCACCGGCCCCCTCCGTCCGGCCGTGGCAGCCCATGCACGAGATCGGGTCAAGACCGGAGCCGCCTTTCGAGCTGTCGAGGTAGACGGGAAACTTGCGCCCGGAGTGGCAGACGTTGCAATCGCTGTTCAGCATGAGAGAGCGATGGACGTTGTGGAGGCTGTCACCCCAGGTCTGGCCATCGGAGAGGCTGGTATAGGGAGACGCCAGGAAATCCCCGTGGCAGGCGCGGCAGTTCGTGGCGTTCTTGTTGCTCGAATACTGGCCGAAGGCATCCGCCGTACGGATGTCGCATCCGAACACGGCGATCAGCGCCAGGATCAGCGCCAGAAGCAGAATCAGTTGGACGTGTCGTTGCATCGTTCCCCCCCCTGCCAAATTGAAGCAAAGGTATCCGTCTTCGAAGACGGTTCTGCATCGTGAACAGCTTCAAGGGACTGCCACGATCAATGAAAAGGGGCTCGGACCCCTTCTAATTGTGAATATGCGAATGTGTTGCGGCGTTAACGAACGAAGTTAACTTGCTATTTTATAATCATAAAGCAGCTTTATTCTATAGAAAAAACCGTGAAATACAATGCCGCAAAATGTACAGCTTAGAATGAATGCAGATTAGCGAAGTATTGCTTAATTGGATGTGAATTTCTGGCGCGGAAATAAACGAATGGG
>QKBP01000050.1 GCA_003246035.1 Desulfuromonadaceae bacterium
CCGAGCTGCACCGCCGCTTCGTCGAGAAGACCGAGGGGTTCGAGGTGGTCGGGGTTGCCAACACCCTCGAGGGGGCGAGCGAGATGGTCGAGCTGCTCGCTCCCGACCTGATCCTGCTCGATCTGTTCTTCCCCGAGGGGAGCGGCATGGACTTGTTGCGCGAGCTGCGCGCCGGCGAGCAGCTCGTCGATGTGATCCTGATTACCGCGGCCCGCGAGGTGAGCGCCCTGCAGGAGGCGCTGCACGGCGGGGTGTTCGACTACCTGGTCAAGCCGGTTTATTTCGACCGGTTCCAGGAGGCGCTGGCCAAGTACCGTGACTACTTCGGGCGCATGCGGGCCGGGGGGACCCTCGAGCAGCAGGAGATCGACCGTCTGCTGAAGGCCCGCGGCAGCGAGGAGAGCCCGGTGCGCAGCCTCCCCAAGGGGATCGATGCGCTGACCCTGGGGAAGGTGCGCCAGGTCTTCGAGGACCCGGAGGTCTCCGACCTCAACGCCGAGGAGGTCGGCGGACGGATCGGGGTCAGCCGCATCACCGCCCGGCGCTACCTGGAATTTCTCATCGGCGAAGGGCTGCTCGCCGCCGACCTGCTCTACGGCGCGGTCGGGCGCCCGGAGCGGCGCTATTTCCGGCGCGACAAGGCGTCATGAACAGTATGTACAAAAGTTACGCAAGATACTCATTTTTTTAAACTTTCCCAATATTTACACGTCGCTTGCCCGCCTCTAAGCTGGACTCGACAGTCACCCGCAGCCCCCTGACGTGGCCGTCGCTGTACCCACACCAGCCCAAGGAGGCGATCATGCTTTACATCCAGTTTCTGTTTCTGCTCTTGATGCTCTATCTCGGCAGCCGCTACGGCGGCATCGGCCTCGGTGCCGTTTCCGGCATCGGCCTGGCGATCGAGGTCTTCGTGTTCAAGATGCCGCCCAGCTCGCCGCCGATCCAGGTGATGCTGATCATCATGGCGGTGGTCACCTGCGCCGCGATCCTCGAGGCGGCCGGCGGCCTCAAGTACATGCTCCAGGTGGCCGAGCGGATGCTCCGCTCGCACCCGAAGCTGGTCACGGTGATCGGCCCGCTGTGCACCTACACCATGACCTTCATGCTCGGCACCGGCCACGCGGTCTACTCGATCATGCCGATCATCGGCGACGTCGCCCTGAAGAACGGCATCCGTCCGGAGCGGCCGATGGCGGCGGCCTCGGTCGCCTCGCAGCTCGGCATCACCGCCAGCCCGATCTCGGCGGCGGTGGTCTACTACCTCTCGCAGCTGGCCGGGGTCGCCGACGGACTCTCGCTGATGTCGATCCTCGCCGTCACCGTCCCCGCCACGTTCGCCGGGACCCTCGGCATGTCGCTCTACAGCATGCGCCGCGGCGTCGAGCTCGAGGACGACCCGGAGTTCCAGCGCCGCAAGGACGACCCGGTGTGGGGCGAGAAGATCAAGTCGACCACCTCGACCACCCTTGACGAGCAGCTGCCGCCCGCGGCGCGCAACTCGGTGCTGCTGTTCCTGCTCGCCCTGGCGACCATCGTGGTGATCGCCATGCTCCCCGAGCTCCGCACCCTGCAGGTGGGCGAAAAGGCGATCAAGATGAACGTCGTGATCCAGATGCTGATGCTCGCCTTCGGCGGGGTCATCCTGCTGGTGACCAAGACCCGCTCCAACAGGGTCCCGGAAGGGGTGGTGTTCAAGTCGGGGATGGTCGCGGCGATCGCCATCTTCGGCATCGCCTGGATGAGCGACACCTACTTCCAGTACGCCATGCCGAGCTTCAAGGCCGGGATCACCGGCATGGTCACCCAGTACCCCTGGACCTTCGCCTTCGCCATGTTCGCGGTCTCGGTGGTGATCAACAGCCAGGCCGCGACCTGCCGCATGATGCTGCCGGTCGGACTGGCCCTCGGCCTGCCGCCGGCGCTGCTGATCGGGATCATGCCCTCGAGCTACGGCTACTTCTTCATCCCCAACTACCCGTCGGACATCGCCACCGTTAACTTCGACGTCACCGGCACCACCAAGATCGGCAAGTGGTACTTCAACCACAGCTTCATGGCCCCGGGGCTGGTCGGGGTCGGCAGCGCCTGCCTGATCGGCTACGGCCTGGCGAGCGTGCTGATCTGATCGAGCCACCGTCCTGGGATCACAAGGCCGCATCGGACCCCGATGCGGCCTTGTTTTTTTTACGGCGAAGACACGGTTGGGCGCCGTTGGCAAAAACTAACTTGACCTCCGTTCGGGGATGGTGTTTAACAGGCGGACTGAACGTTCATTCCGCTTTGGAGAAGCACGCCGATGGCCAAGACCGACAAGCGCGAGGATATCATCCGCGCCGCGCTGGAACTGATCGCCGAACACGGCTTCCACGGCGCCCCGATGGCGATGATCGCCGAACGGGCGGGGGTGGGCGCCGGGACGATTTATCGCTACTTCGAGAACAAGGACGTGCTCATCGCCGAGCTCTACCGCGATCTCGAGGAGCGGATCACCCCCTGCATGCTGGAGGGGTACGACGCGGAAAAGCCGCTGCGCGAGCGTTTTATCCATCTCGGCAGCGCCCTGCTGCGCTATTTCATTCGCAACCCCCTCGACTTCCGCTACCTGGAGCAGTTCCACAACTCCCCCTACGGCGTCGAGTTCCGCCGCGAGAAGCTGCTGGGAAAGAAGGGGGACAACGACGCCTACCAGGCGCTGTTCGCCGACGCCATCGCCCAGCAGGTGGCGAAAGAGTTGCCGCTGGCCGTCCTCTTTGCCCTCGCCTTCGGTCCGCTGATCTCCGCGGCACGGGATCACATCCTTGGCTTCATCGCCCTCGATGAGGTCCTGATCTCCCGCATCATCGAAGCCTGCTGGGACGGAATCAAACGCTAAATACGTTACACTGCTAAAATTAACTCTTTGTCTGCTTATAGCTGAACGAATATTCATTCCTATTTTTCCCCGAGGTAGCTATGCAATCGATACTCAACCCCAGATCGATCCTGCTTGCAGGTCTTTTGTTCACGGCCCTGCTGATGAGCGGCTGCGACCGCCAGGAGGGGGCGGGCGCCCCGCCCCAGGCTCCCCCCCCCGAGGTGGCGGTGCTGGCCATCGCTCCGCAGTCGCTGGTGCTGACCACCGAACTCTCCGGGCGCACGGCCCCCCACCGGGTCGCCGAGGTGCGGCCGCAGGTCGGCGGCATCGTCGAGAAGCGCCTGTTCACCGAAGGCGCCTACGTCAAGGCGGGGCAACCCCTCTACCAGATCGACGCCGCCAGTTACCGCGCGACCTACGCCAGTGCCCAGGCGGCCCTCTCCCGCGCCGAGGCCAACCTCACCCCGCTGCAGCTCAAGGAGGAGCGTTTCCGTGACCTGGTCACGAGCAACGCCGTCAGCCAGCAGGACTACGACGACGTCGCGGCGGCGCTGAAGCAGGCCGAGGCCGAGGTCGAGGGGGCCCGGGCGGCGGCCGAGTCGGCCCGGATCAATTTCGATTACACCACGGTGAAGGCGCCGATCTCCGGCCGCATCGGCCGTTCCTCGGTGACCACCGGGGCGCTGGTCAAGGCCGAGCAGGATCAGGCCCTCGCCACCATCCAGCAGCTCGACCCGATCTACGTCGACGTCACCCAGTCGAGCTCCGACCTGCTCAGGCTCAAGCGCAGCCTCGCCAGCGGTCTGCTCAAGAGCGACGGCGCTCAGCAGGCCGAGGCCCGGTTGATCCTGGAGGACGGCACCCCTTACGCCGATGCGGGGACGCTGAAGTTCTCCGAGGTGACCGTCGACCCGAGCACCGGCTCGGTGACCCTGCGCACGCTCTTCCCCAACCCGCAGCAGCTCCTGCTGCCGGGGATGTTCGCGCGCGTCGTTCTTGACGAGGGGGTCAACGAGCAGGCGCTCCTGGTGCCGCAGCGCGGGGTCTCCCGTAACCCGGCCGGCGAGGCGCTGGTGATGGTGGTCGGCGCCGAGGAGAAGGTCGAGTCCCGGGTGATCAAGGTGGCACGCACGATCGGCGAGAACTGGCTGGTCGAGGACGGGCTCCAACCCGGCGACCGCGTCATCCTCGAAGGGCTGCAGCGGGTCCGTCCGGGCATGGTGGTCAAGGCGGTCCCCTTTGAGGCCCCCGCAGCCGCGCAACCGGTCGAGACGAAGTAGAGGAGCGTAAGCCATGCCCAAGTTTTTCATCAATCGCCCGATCTTCGCCTGGGTGATTTCCATCGGCGTCATGCTCGGCGGCCTGCTGGCGATCAAGACCCTGCCGGTTTCCCAGTATCCCCCCATCGCGCCGCCGCAGATCGCCATTCGCGCCGTCTACCCGGGGGCCTCGGCGCAGACCGTCCAGGATACCGTCACCCAGGTGATCGAGCAGAAGCTCAACGGCATCGACAACCTGATCTACATGTCCTCGACCAGTGACTCCTCCGGGGCGGTCGCCATCACCCTGACCTTCAAGGCCGGCACCGACTCCAACATCGCCCAGGTGCAGACCCAGAACAAGCTGCAGCTGGCGGTGCCGCTGCTGCCGGAGAGCGTCCAGCGCCAGGGGATCCAGGTGGTCAAGTCGACC